>JAOZRC010000800.1 GCA_029940345.1 Desulfobacterales bacterium | reverse complement strand
TTCTTTCTTTGTCATAAAAAATATGTTTGGTCATAAACTGCATTTCATCAATCATGACCAGAAAAAACTGATTCTCATTCGCGAATCTTGCAGGCCCTCCGAAGGCATACTTTTTGAGGAACAGGTCTGTTTTTTCTTTGTAATGCTTTTTTACATAATAAAGCTCTTTTAAAATTACCTTGTCATCCAATTCCCGCGCCTTATCCTCCAATTCATCTATTTCCCAGTAATTTTGATCCGTCGGAAGAACTGTGCGCGATAAAAAAGAGATATATTGCGATATGAATGTCAGATAGTACGCGTAAAGAAAATCCGGCAGCCACTGGTCTTCGTCCGGAATCTCAATATAAATTGGAATAACTTTGCCGTTCTGATTCCACAAAATATTGAACAATCGCTGCATAATGGCTGTTTTGCCGCTTTTACGACGCGCCAAAAGAGCGCGGGATTTTGAAATTTCCCTGGGAATGCCGGCTGCCCAGTCCAGGAGCAGTTTCATCTCCTTTTTGCGACCGCTGAAAATCGACGGATCGCCGATTCTCTCTTTCAAAGCATACGTCATGTTTTGCATGGTTTTTTCCTTAACTAAGTATACTCGGCAAGGCCATAATTTGTGATTTTCAAAATTATGGTTTCAGAAGTCAGGTTTCAGTGTTCAGGTTTCAGTCTTTAGCACAAACGGCCTGACACTTGAACACTGATACCTGACACCTTAAGAGTATGTTTGAATTAGATAATCACAAAATGAAAATCCCAAATTATGGCCTTCTTAAGTATAGCACGAAGTTCTATTGTCAAAGCCTCAAATTGTTCTTAATTGAAAGAGGAATTTTTCAGAAGTGCTTGACAGACATTTCTATTTTCATACATCCCACATACAATTCAATTTGCATCAATTAGCGGTGTATTGTCAATATGTTTCGGCGGGTGCGAATACATTAGCTTCATTGACGCAGCCGCTGACGCCGGTGATGACCTCTATTCCGCTTGCTCGAAGCGTCTGGGCGATATGGGGTGCCATGTATCCGGTCAGAATGGCTTTTGCGCCCATTTTCAGGATAATTGACACTGCTTGAATGCCGGTGACGGCCCCATCGGAGATGGGCGGACCTCTGCCGCTTTGAATGTCATATCATCTGTTTCGATCACCAGCAGTTAAGTGGCTTCGCCCAATTTACGTTCGATCATGGCATCTAAAGCCGCATCGGATGCCAGAACATCTATTTTCATTTTTTACTCCTTATTGGCATTAATATTGCATGGTATTGTATCTGATATGGGCCTTCTTCGTATGACACTGAAAGTAGCAGACACGTTTTATCTCTGGTTCGTAGTTCCGCCGTAAGGCGGCTCTTATTCCCGCCTCACGGTGGAACTACGAACTGTTAACCGAAAAATGCCATAATATGTATGAATTTATTTTTCTGAATTCTTCGTTAGAATAACATCTTGTAATTTTATGTGCAACTGCTACAATTAAATAATGGCACTGAAAAATGACAAACTTCAAACACCGGTGTTGAGTGACTTTCGCGGCGATTGCTGAAAAGGATACCATGACGTAAGTTTGCGTCTTCAGCAAATCAGCGCAGGTGAAAAATTCAGCTTTATCTGTTCTGCCAGTCATGTAGCGAATATTATCAAGGTTATCAACTGTCGCAACGGACGGATTGATGAAAAACGGCAGGAAACCGATGGTATTGTTTTTACGGTAAGCAAAAAGCACCTTTAACGGAGTGCTGAACCAAAGATTTAGCATAGGCAAGCGCAAAACGCTAAACCTTCGGTTCAGCACTCCTTCGAATTGTAAACCGACAAATGAAGGATGTCTAAATATTTTCGTAATATTGATCAGAAAACAAAAAACAAAAGGAGGAAAAAATGGCTGTCGAGGTTTTAATAAGAAGAAAATATGTTGCAGAGAGAGCTGAAAAAGTGTCTCCGCTGATGGTAAAATTACGCTCTCTGGCCACAGCGCGACCCGGCTATATTTCCAGTGAGTCATTAAGATGTATCAATCCGCCCGATGAAAATGAATATTTGATTATAAGCACCTGGCAATCCGATAAAGATTGGAAGCAATGGCTGAATAGCAAGGAAAGAATGGCTATCCAGAAGGAGATAGATACCCTTTGTAAAGAAAAAACCGAATACCGGGTTTATGAAGTGTTAGTTGGCGGTATTATTCCTAAAGCAAGCAAATAGCCGACATGTGCATTCTGTGCGGTTAGCGCTGAAAGCGCGAATTGTTATAGCCCAGAGCAACGCTCTGGGTCAGAATATGTTGTGATATCAGCCCTGAAAGGGCGTGCTAACGGCGATTTCTCCTATCTTTTTCATTATAGTCCGCCCTTTCAGGGCTTTTCTACATCGCTGATTGCAATTACACAGGTCGAAAAATTTCAACCTGTGCGGTTAATATAAAATGTAGGGTGGGCAACGTTTTGGCACTCACCTGGTTTATTGATGACCAGTAGGTAAAGCGACGTACTTTGTTAAAGGAAACGGCCTTTGCCCACCGATTCATTAAAAATGGTGGGCAAAGTTAATCGCTTTAAACTGTTTCCGATGCGACACCCTGGTATCAGCTATACTTGGCACGGTCATAATTGGTGATTTTGAAATATGTCTTACGCCTATGAATTAAGGTATTGATCAATTATAAAATCACCAATTATGGCCTTCGCGAGTATATAAATCTGGTCCGTGGAAGAACGTTGCCCACCCTACATATGATAGCTACCGCA
>JAOZRC010000129.1 GCA_029940345.1 Desulfobacterales bacterium | reverse complement strand
TTAAACTGAATCCTTGTAGTTTCAGGAAAGTGTAAACCGGAAAATGAAGGATGCCAAATTGTCCAGCAATATTTCCAAAACACCTTCTTTGGTTTTCTCATCCCGAGCGGACTGCAGGGTGATAATGCCCACCTGAAAATCATCCTGTTGGCGATTTTTTTTAATCACTTCCAGCAAAGGCCATGTCTTGCCGGTCTGCCTCGGTGCCCAGACAGTGATGTAATGCCCGCCTTTTTCAGGATTCTCTCCGACAAGTTGATGAAAGGCCCTTTCAATATTTTACAGCTTGACAATTTCCAGAAAAACAAATAAAATTTCTAGTTTAAACTAATAGAAATCGGAGGAAACCATGAACTATAAAAAAACGCTTAACCTGCCATCCACCAAATTCCCGATGAAAGCAAGCCTGGTGAAACGCGAACCGGAGATGCTGGCGCACTGGAATTCCAGCCGCTTATATGAAAAACTCAGGGAAGATGCCGCGGGCAATGAAAAATTTATTCTCCACGACGGCCCCCCGTATGCAAACGGCCATATTCATATCGGCACCGCTTTAAACAAGATTTTAAAAGATATCATTGTGCGCTCTCGTCAGATGGACGGTTTTGATGCTGTCTATGTACCCGGTTGGGATTGTCACGGGCTGCCAATCGAGCATAATGTTGATAAGGAGTTGGGCGCTTCCAAAGCCGGCATGTCGCAAACAGATGTTCGTAAAAAATGCCGCTCTTATGCTGAAAAATTTATTGATATCCAACGCGAAGAATTCAAGCGATTAGGGGTTATGGGTGAATGGGAAAATCCCTATCTCACCATGAATTATCAATATGAAGCCATTATTGCACGGGAATGTGGCCAATTCGCTTTACAAGGCGATCTTTTTCGTAGCAAAAAACCGATCTATTGGTGTTGCAGTTGCAAGACAGCGCTGGCTGAAGCGGAAATCGAATACAAGGATGAATCGACGCCATCCATATTTGTTAAATTTCCGCTTGCTGACGATTTAAGCGATGTTATTCCATCTTTGTCCGGTCAGAAGGTCTATGTGGTGATCTGGACGACGACGCCCTGGACGATTCCGGCCAATCTGGCTATCGCGCTTCATCCACAATATATATACACCGCGGTTGACACGCAAAACGGCGAGGTTTTAATCCTGGCCCGTGAAATGGCGGAAAAGTGCATGGAGTTCTTTGGCTGCCATGATTATACGTTTTTAGGTGATTTTGAGGCCGCCAGTCTGGAACATAAAAAATGCCTCCATCCGCTCCATGACCGTGAATCGCTGCTTATTTTAGGCGATCATGTGACGCTTGAGGCTGGCACCGGTTGTGTTCACACAGCTCCGGGACATGGCCGCGAGGATTATGAAGTCGGCCTGAAGTATGGCCTGGAGGTCTATTCCCCGGTGGATGATCGCGGTTGTTTTACGGATGAGGTTGCTTTTGTTGCAGGTCAATTCGTATTCAAAGCCAACCCGATTATTATTGACAAGCTGGCGGAGAAAAACGTTCTGGCTGGCAGCGAATCGATTACCCACTCCTACCCGCATTGCTGGCGCTGTAAAAAACCGGTTATTTTCCGTGCCACTCCACAATGGTTTATCTCTATGGAGAAAGGCGGTTTAAGAAAAAAAGCGCTGCAGGAAATCGACCGCGTCGATTGGATTCCCCAATGGGGCCGTGAACGAATCTATGGTATGATTGAAAACCGTCCCGACTGGTGTGTTTCCCGGCAGCGCGCCTGGGGAGTGCCCATTGCGGTCTTTTATTGCGCTGAATGTGAAACGGTTCATATCAACGCTGAAATTATTGACCGTTTGTATACTATGTTTGCCAAACATGGCGCGGATATCTGGTTTGACAAAGATGCTGACGAACTGCTGGAAGATAATGCTGTTTGTGAAAAATGCGGTTCTGACCAATTTGTCAAAGAAACCGACATCCTGGATGTGTGGTTTGATTCCGGAGTCAGCCACGCCGCCGTACTTGAACAGCGCCCCTATTTGCAATGGCCAGCCGATCTTTACCTGGAAGGCAGCGACCAACATCGCGGCTGGTTTCACAGCGCGCTTTTAACTGCGGTGGGACTTCGGGGTCGGGCGCCCTATAAAGCCGTACTGACACATGGCTTTGTCGTTGATGCACAAGGGCGGAAAATGTCCAAATCAGTGGGCAATGTCATCCCACCGGAAAAAGTGATTAAGCAATACGGTGCTGAAATATTAAGACTCTGGGTTTCCGCTACGGATTACCGGGATGATATTCGTATCTCGGCCAATATTTTAAAACAACTGACCGACGCCTACAAAAAGATACGCAACACCTGTAAATTTTTGTTGAGCAACCTGTATGATTTCAACCCGGAAACCGACGCTGTCGCTTATGCCCAAATGCAGGATATTGATCAATATGCGCTGATCAGACTGGGCGAATTGATTGCCAAAGCGCGCGCCGCTTTTGAATCTTATGAATTTCATACGGTTTATCATGGCCTTTACAATTATTGCACGCTTGATCTTTCCGCGTTTTATTTGGATATTCTCAAAGACAGGCTGTATACGTCACCCCCTCGGTCTGACGAACGGCGCAGCGCTCAAACGGCGATATACACCATATTGGATGCCGTTGTACGTCTGATGGCACCGATATTTGTTTTTACCGCCGAAGAGATTTGGCGCTATATGCCGGATGCTAACGCGAAAAATGCGAAAAAGGAAAGCGTCCATCTGATGCCCCTGCCTTTGGTGAATCCTGAATGGCAAAATCCCCAACTGGCCGCCAAATGGTCACAGGTGCTAAACGTGCGCGCTGAAGTAACCCAGGCGCTTGAAAAAGCCCGCACTGCCAAATTGATCGGCCACCCATTGGATGCCAGTGTAACCATCAGTGCGCCTTCCGAGTTGTATGATGAACTCCGTGAATATGCCGATGAACTGCGCTCCGTTTTTATCGTGTCGAAAGTAACGCTCGTTCAAGAGCAAACCTTACAAGACGTCTATGAAAGCACTGAAATTGAAGGGCTGAAAATACACATAGAAGCGGCTCCTGGAGTGAAATGCGAACGCTGCTGGATTTATGATTCCTCGGTCGGTGCCAATGCGGAGCATCCGACAATTTGTAAACGGTGTACCGATGCGTTGGCAGTTATTTGACATAAAAAATCCAAAAACCAAAGAACAAATTTCAAATAAATCACAATGACCAAACTTCAAAATTTTCGACCTGTGCGGTTGAAAATTTCGTAGGGTAGGCATCGCCGGAAACTAAACCTGGTATATTGCACTGATCTTTGTCGGCGATGCCCACCGTTTACTAAATAACCGGTGGGCAAGGGCTGTTTTCTTTAACAAAGTGCGTCGCTTGGCCTACTCATTATCAAATAAACCGGGTGAGTGCCAAAACGTTGCCCACCTTACATTTAATAGCAACCGCACAAGTTGAATATTTTTGATAATTGGAATTTGGGATTTCAGAAAAGCCGGAATGGATGATATGCCCTTTTTCAGTTTAAAGAATAAATACACACGTCTGCTTTGCATCTCCGGTCTGATCGTTATTTCAGATCAGATCACCAAAGCGATCATATTAAAAAAATTGCCTTTATACCGTTTTTATGGCGAGGGGATTACGGTTATCCCAGGATTTTTTAACATTATTCATGTGCGCAATCAAGGCGGCGCTTTCGGATTTATGGCTGATCAAAGTTCCGGTGTACGCAATGTTTTATTTATCTTTGTGTCGGCCTTGGCAACCTGCTTGGTTTTTTATTTTTATAAAACCACGCCCAAAACCAAACCCGTTCTGGCATCCGGCCTGGCCTTGATTTTCGGAGGTGCCATCGGCAATCTGATCGATCGCCTCCGTTTTAATAACGTTGTTGATTTTATAGATATTTATATCGGCAGCTTCCATTGGCCGACCTTTAATATCGCTGATAGTGCCATTACAATCGGAATCGCGATTTTTATTTTTTATTTTCTTTTCAGGGATTTTGATGATTCGGAATAGGGAAGAAATAACTTCCCCATTTTCAGAAGAGGAGTGCAAACTTTAGTTTGCCTCGCTATCAACGCAAGCTGAAGCTTGCACTCCGAATGGGGAAGTTATTTCGACTCCGATCCTTAAGAGCCTGTTTGAAAAGTCTTAAATCGGCTGCAAAAGCGTGAGAACGGTTCTGATTTCCGCAAATTTTAGGCCAATAGGCCGGCTATTGCCCCAAAATTTGCGAAAATCAGCCCTCATTCTCACACTTTTTCGCTTCGATCACGACTTTCCAAACAGGCTCTAAGAAATTTCAATCCGTATCCTGTTCATTCTTTAATTCTGAAAATTCTGATCCGTTTTACGGTTCCGAACAATCTCATCCAACCGGGTTTCAATATAATCCCTGACGGTCTCCACTTTGCGCATTGCAATCGAACCGATATCTTCTGCAAGGTTCTCAATTTTCGCTTCATCCATATCGATGGTTTTATGCACCATAAAGGTGTCAACTTCGCCATCATCAAGAAGTAAGCCACATGCGCCCACAGCCCCGATAAAAGCATCATCTGCAAAAATGGGGACCACCATTTTTAAAATGCCCGCGTCACACTCTTCAATAACGGATTTGCCGGTATTTTGCGCAATAATGGCAAGATTCATGTGCGCCACCGCGCAAATAAAGCTCTGCCCCCGGTCGGTCGCTTTGATAGCCGGACATAAACGGTTCGCCCATTTTCGATAATCAGAAATCCTGACACCATTCGTATCAAAAACATTCGAATCCAGTCCGGTGCGCCGAACAATCTCTTTTTCAAATTCAACCCATTGGTCAAGTGGTAAAATGTCGGTAAGTTCCATCGGTTTGCTCCATTCTTGTATAATTTGTTTTTTCATACCCTTTCCAATTTTGGGGACCATTATAATGTGCTAAAATCAGTTTACTGTACAAAAATGGCCTAACCCAACAATAAACTAAATTCCTCATTTCTCCATTTTTGTTAATAGTGCATAAACCAGAAAAAGAAGAACAAACGCAACAATAAAAACAAGAATTCCTGACATTTCATGTAGGAATCCCTGGGCGGCTTGAGGGCCTATCCAGCGCGCCATCATCGCGGTGGTGGTTAATCGAAATATGTTAACAGCCACGGCAATGGGAATGGCGGAAAAAAAAAGGAGCCATTTAAAAAACGGACGCAATGGCGTCATATAGGCAAACGCGCCGCTTAGTGCGAGCAGCGACGTTAACGAACGCAGTCCGGAGCAGGCATCCACCACCTCAAGAGTTGTGTTTGGAAGAACCAGGATATTGCCTTCCCGCAGGATCGGGATGCCGATAGCATCAATCAACTGAGCTGTCAAATTGGCGGCAAACAGTTGCAGTGGAAAGGCGATTTTATTCCATACGATACTTGGGATCGGCACCATAAAAATCAAATAGGCAATCGGGATGATAATTTTTTTGCTAAGGGGCCGACCAAGCATGTAAACGCTTAGGCCCCAGATCGTAACAATCATCGCAAAGCGCATGGTGAACAGTTCGGCACCAATATTGCCTACGATGTGCAGCATCATGCCGGCGGCAATAAATATCAGCCCCAGATTATTCGGCAGAGGTTGTAATTGAGCCAACTCCTCTTTTTTTTGCCAAATCATATATCCGGTAATAAAAGGGATAAAAAATCCGTGCGAATAGTTGTCGTCAACGGACCAGTCTCCCACCAGATTGATAATCGTATGCATAAAAAGAAACAAAAAAGACGCTGTGAGTACCGCGATTTGAGCATAATCGGAATAGGTTTGCTTCTGTATCATTTTAAGTCACCTTCTTTTGTTGAACACCCACAAAAAATTTAGGATGGTAAATACACACTAAGCACCGGATCAAGTTGACGTGCGAAGCTTTTTAAGTCCTCCCATGCGCTGTCAGAGTCCCCGTTTTGAACTGGTGCGATCAGTCTGACAAACGAGCCATCGGTTCTCTGACGCGTAATGGCATCCCACACCAGGTATATTTTTTGCATATATTCGGAAGCGATAATGCGTCCGCGGGATTGAAACCAATAGAGGACAATCTGTTTTTGAGCGCCTTTTTGAAGCACCAGCTTAATCAACTTTCTTTCATCAGGATCAGCATCAAATCCGTCAACCGTTTCAATGGCTGTTTGAACGATATTCCACCCGGCGCCGGGCATACAATTTTTAGGTGAATGGATCAAATCACCCTCCCGTTGGCTTTGATAGAAACCAATGTAAAGTTGAACCAGATGACCATCGGGAGATTGGTAGTTGGCTAAAAAAGAGTCATCAACACCCAACACCGCATAAATTTTATCTTTAAAAAAATGTTCCTCGCCGCGCCATTGGCCGATTTGTTTGGGGAATGTGCTAAACGGTTTGTTCGGATAAATGTTTTCCGTTTGGCTGATCATATAAAGTAAGGCCATGGTCAAAAGCATCACGGCGGATGCGATAACCGTATGTTTAACGGACATAATACCTCCTTAATTTTGAATGGGAGTTTTTACCACTTGTTTATTTTCATGAAACCGTTCCGGCCAGTTGAAATATGGGTAAATACATCGCCAAAACGATAAAACCGATGATCAGGCCCATAATTACCATTAACGCCGGTTCGATTGCGGATGTAAGCATCTCCAATTTGGAGTCCACATCATTCTCGTAAAAATCGGCGATGTCAATAAGCACTTGTTCCAAAGCACCGCCTTTTTCTCCGGCATCTATCATTTTCACCGCCAATTGGGGGAAAATATTCATTTTTTTAAGTGATTCGGCAAAACCGGCACCTTCTTCGATACGGCTGATCACCTTTTTCAACAGCAATTGAAAATATTGATTATCCAACGCGCCTGCTGATATTTTCAATGCCTCAACCAAAGGGGTCCCGCCTCCTAAAACCGTAGCTAACGTGCGAGTGAACTTGGATGTCGCGTAGTAACGATAGATCGGACCGACAAACGGAACAATCGTTTTCCATTGATCTGTTTTCTTTTTCCCTTGGGCAGATTGGCTAAAACAGATCAAGCCACTAATCGCAGCAATTACAAACACTGCGAAATAGAGATAGTCAGCTTTGATATAGTTGCTGAAATCAACCAGGGTTTGGGTGAGCAGCGGCAGCCTGGTTCCGGCTTCAAAATAGGTTTGCGTAAACGCCGGCACCACATAGATCAGTAAAAAAAGTACCGTGAAAACAGAAACAACGGTCAATATGGATGGATAAACCGACGCAGAAATGATTTTTTGCTTGATGGCGGCCATTTTTTGCGAATATCGGATATATCTTGAAATCACTGACGGAATATCACCACTTTTTTCGCCCGCCTCAAGTGTCGCAACATAGAGATAGGAAAAAAGATGAGCATAAGGGGTAAATGCCTTGGAAAGCGCTACGCCGTTGGCGACCTGGTCTCGAATTTTTTTCAGAATCGTGTTCAGGGCGCGTTCATCCTCATTTTCGATAATCGCATCCAGCGCGCTGACGATAGGTAACCCGGCTTTTATCAAGACAACAAATTGATGGTTGAATGCCAGAAACTCTTTGGCTTTGATTCGATTGACAATCTGATGGCTCTTAAAGAACGCCAGGAATCCATCCGCTTTTTTAATGTCAAATACAAAATAACCCTCTCGCTCTAATTGACGCTGCAAATCTTTGCCCGAATCAGCGACATGGAATTGTTCAATCATCTGACCGCCACGGGGGGAAGCGAGCTTGCATTTAAATTTGGTCATGTTATGTTTATTAACAACTGTTTTCAGTTAATGTAAGTAAGCTATCTTAAAATAGCAATTAATAAATAATTATCAATACATACCAAACAAGACGGATGTCAATATATATGACGCCAATTTCCTATTTTGCCGGATTATAGTAATCATTCAGATTAAGGCCAGGAAATTATTCGGCTCTATTTATCTTTTGCTTAACAATTCGCAAGTCCCCTGATATGTGTCACCTATCCTCAATTTTACGTACCTTGACATGGTATTGGTTTGTGGTATTGTGCAAGAATAAAATCCAAGTACAATCAAACTCTCGAACTTGTATTATACAGGCATGTCAGGCTAATTTTCAATAGAAAAATGGAATCGTTTTGTTGAATGAAGTTGACGTCGAATCAGACCAACTGGAAGCGTGCGAAAGCAAACGTAGCGTTCTTTCGTATTTTTAAGATCAAAGGAGTCGATTATGCAAAAACTTCAAAAACTGCCCATAGGCAAATCATCATTTGAAAGTATCCGTGAAAGAAATTATCTTTATGTGGATAAAACGCGGCACATTTATCAGATGGCGGAAGAAGGCGAGTATTATTTTATGTCCCGCCCGCGCAGATTCGGAAAATCGCTGACTGTTTCCACATTAAAATGCCTGTTCCAGGGGAAAAAAGAACTGTTTGACGGATTATGGATTGCCGAACACGGGAAATGGGAATGGAAAGAATATCCGGTCATTGTGATTGATTTCAATTTAATCCCCCGTTTCAATGCAGAGGTGTTGCGGCAAAGCATAGCCCTGAATTTGAAACAGACCGCTTCAGATTACGGAATCACTTTGCACACGCCTTTTATCGAAACGCAATTGCAGGAATTGGTTACCGGTTTGAAAAAACTGTTCAAAGAGCACGTCGTTGTTTTAGTAGATGAATATGACAAACCGATTATCGACCATCTGGGCACGGGAAAAGAAGGGCTTAACGCAGCCAAGGAAAACCGGGACGTTATGAAATCCTTTTTCGGCGTATTAAAAGGCGCTCAGGTTGCTGATTGTCTGCGGTTTGTTTTTTTCACTGGCGTATCCAAATTCAGCCGGGTTTCTATCTTTTCGGAACTCAATAATCTGAAAGACATCACGATGAATGAGGAATATGCGGATGCGCTCGGTTACAGTCAGGATGAAATGGAAAGATATTTCAGTCCCCATATTTCCCGTTTTGCTCTGAAGCAAGGAATTTCGGAGTTTGAAATGAGAGAAAAACTGAGGCTTTATTACAATGGTTACTGTTTTTCCACAAAAGAGATAAAAGTATATAATCCGTTTTCGATACTTTGTGCAATTGATGAAAAAAAATTAAAAAACTATTGGTTTGAAACCGGTACACCGACATTCCTGGTGAATATTTTAAAGGAGAGAGACTATCCGGTGGCGAAAATCGAAAATCTACAGTTGGACGAAATGATATTCAGTGTCTATGACATCGACCGTCTCCAACCGGAAGCTCTTCTTTTTCAAACCGGATATATCACCATAAAGGATGTGCATGACGATATTTATGCGTTTCATTATCCGAATCAGGAAGTCAAGATTGCTTTCCTGAAATTCCTGATGTTTGCTTACATCCCGGGTAACGGAGCCGACCGCTCCCTCTTTGCACGGCTTTGCGGCTATTTGCAACAGGAAGACCCAGATGCGTTTATGGAAACCGTAACCGCCCTGTTCGCATCCATTCCTTACACTCTGGAAAACAAACGCGACGAAGCCTATTTCCATACGGCGTTCTTTTTGATGGTCAGCGCTTCGGGAGCGAATGCCCAAAGCGAGGTGCTGACCTGCGACGGCCGCATTGATCTGGTGATCGAATTCACCGATAAAATTTATATCATCGAATTCAAGTGCAACCAGAGCGCGGAAACCGGAATCAAACAAATTCGCAATAAAGGCTACGATCAGAAATTCAAACAAAGCGGCAAGAAAATCATACTCATGGGGATTGATTTTGATTCGGAAAAACGGAATGTGGCGGAATGGAAAGCGGTTTAAAAGCAGGTATCCTTCATAAGTTGGATTACGCTTTCAGCGTTTTTATAAAATATGAAAGTCTATAAAAATAATTTGTAAAGGGTTTTGGGGGCGGGCCAAGTTAATTCCCACTAAATCCCAATTACAGATTAGGAGAATCCCCAACATCCTCTTTCAACCGATTCGGAATATCCATGCGCTCATGTAATACGCTGACGACCCCTAATCTGCCTTTTGATAATTCCCGAAAAAAGATATAGTGATGTTCGTACCTTACAAAGTATATGCCTTTTGTTTCCTTATGATTGACTTTCCGCCATAAATTTCGATTTTCCGCAGCTTCTTCAATGGTTTTATAAACTCCCCGAATATACTGATCAGCCTGTTTTTCACCCCAGGTTTTGTCCGTATAGTTCCATATCTGGATAATTCGACGCCGGGCATCTGAAAATATTTTATGATGCATTGCAGGCTTTCTCATGTTTTGCGGTCGCTAATATTGATTCCGGGTCAAAATCGACAAATTCGCTTTCCTCCGCATTCATGCCCGGGCGGAGCTGGTCCACAAGCCAACTCCATTTTCGTGATTCCTGCCGTTGATAATCCCGACGTATCAGGTCGCGCACATATTCACTGGCGGATTCATAA
>JAOZRC010000799.1 GCA_029940345.1 Desulfobacterales bacterium | reverse complement strand
GTAGTAAAAGCGGTGAAATCAGTCAGAGCTCTGACGAGTGGAATGCCGGGATTGCAGTTCGGTTCGTCAGGTCTGACTAAATTTTGCCGATGAACGCTATTTTTATACAAAGGCCTTTGAAAGGTATGCCTTGGATTTGTTAAAGCATATGACCATTTTAGATGTTGCCCGGCATCTCGGAGTCAGTTGGGATGTTATTAAAGAGATTCAAAAACGCAATCTACAAAAACGGTATTCCAAGCCAAAGTTAAACAAGCCGAAAAAAATTGCCATTGATGAAATCTCCATTGGTAACGGCCACAAATATCAGACAATTGTTTTGGACCTTATAACCGGTGCGGTCGTGTTTGTAGGTGATGGAAAAGGCGCTGATGCGCTTGACCCTTTTTGGAAACGTCTGAAGCCATCCAGCGCAAATAAAATTAAGGCCGTAGCGATTGATATGTCACCCGCCTACATAAGCGCTGTATCAAACAATTTGCCCAATGCAGCCATCGTATTCGACCATTTTCACATCATCTGACTCTGCAATGAAAAATTATCTGATTTCAGACGTCTGCTTCATCATACAATGCCGGACGATTTACGCAAAGATGTGCTCAAAGGGATACGCTGGCTGCTTCTGAAGGGAAATGAAAACCTGGATGACAGCCGAAATGAGCAAAAACGGCTTCAAGCCGCGCTTGAATTGAACCGGCCTCTTGCAATTGCATATTATATGAAAGAGGACCTGAGATCGTTATGGAATTGGGATGACAAGGAAACAGCCGAATGGCATCTGGATAGTTGGCGTGAAATGGCCAAGGCATCCAAAATTCCAATGCTTATCAAATTTGCAAACACCTTATCCGCACATCAATCTGGAATTTTATCATATTTTGATCATCGAATCTCGACAGGCCCTTTAGAAGGGACAAACAACAAAATCAAAACAATGAAAAGACAAGCCTATGGTTTTAGAGATATGGACTTTTTCAAACTTAAAATTATGGGAATTCATGAGACCAAGTACGCTTTAGTCGGATGAACCTAATTTTTCGTGCATAATATTGGGCGAGTTGCTCTCCATTGTTCCTTCGGAAGTTTAAAATCTGTTCCAAGATTCAATACGGGGCGTTGTCTTGGGCCTCTGTCAGTTCGGATAGATTCGACCAATTTATATGTGGAGTAATTCTTCCCATTTTTGTTGTGGGTATGGGTGACCTTCCTGATAAACATGGGAGGTGTTTATCAGGTCGGAGATGTGGATGCAAGAAAATAAGGAAAGGTGATAAGATTTTGGCACTACATTTACTTTTTCGGGAGTTGGAATTTTTATATAGCTGAAATTATGAGATATATTAATTTTGGGTCCGCCCAAAACCGGCCTGCGGACCTAAAAAGGCATGAACTTCGGTTAAGTCGAGGTCATAAAGTCTTGATTGATGTGCTTGGAAAAACATATAATGGCATCCTTTGTGTTGATCGCTGGGGTGCCTACACCAAATATCACAAGGGGCTCTTCCAAATATGTTGGGCGCATCTCAAACGAGATTTTCTCGGAATATTGAAAGTTGGAGAAAAAACTCAAATTGCTGATGCAATATTTTTTGCCAAAACCATGGAAAAACTCAGAAAAAAAATAATGGCAATATGGCATCAATTTAAAAGGGGCGAAATAGATCGCTCCGAACTAATTAAAAAGACCGGATCCATAAGGAGCGCTATTAAAAGATGCTTAATCGGATATATGCGTTCAGAGGAGAAGTGCGTCCGATCTTATTAAATGTCAAGCGCTTTTGGGCATCCTTCATATAAGGCTAAAAGTAGTTTACACTTTTTCTATATCGTCCCTACGGGACTTGTTGTATTAGAAAGCATCTTTCTATAGATATTATGTCCCTAACGGGACAAAGTGTAAACTGGCTAATGAAGGATGCCCGCTTTTGAATCATATAATATCAAATAGATATCCGTGCATGATTTTTATTGTCAAATTGTTTGTTTTTATGTGCGGAATATAAGCTATAAATGCCTGGAAAACATTATTCCCGTATGTCTTTGTTATTTGTTGTTTTTTACATGTTTTCATCAAAATTCGTGATCGTTCACGAAAAAAATATAAAGCTATTTTTAACACGGTAGCAGATAAAATATGGAATTGCTATAAGGCTGAATCTAAATCATCCTTACACTGAAGTTCTGTAGTTCACATCGGTTTTCGATTTGATGAGCGGCGTTGTCACTTGCATTCATCCTTCCGTGCATGCGGCCTATCAGCATTCTGAAGATGTGATCAGTGTATCGGTAACTTCAGTGTACAATAAACTGAACGGGATTGAAATCGGTACATCGGCAGGACTGGTTCGTTATGCCGCAGGCGAACTGGCTCCTGTTATTAAAGAACTCGGTGGCGCACAGGCCCCCAGGCTTCCGGGTTATCGAGTTAAACTGCTCGACGGAAACTGCATCGAAGCAAGTGAACATCGCATCTGGGAACTGAGAGAGATTGCGGCCGGAGCTCTTCCGGGTAAATCTCTGGTAGTTTATGACCCGGTTTTAAGAATCCCAATTGATGTATTCCCGTGCGAAAACGGCCATGCTCAAGAACGGTCTTTGCTCGGTGATGTATTGGCGACAGTCGAAGTGAATGATGTATGGGTGGCTGATCGCAATTTTTGTACATGCGGTTTTATAACATCGATTGCTGATTCGGACGCATTTGAATTAATTACAATCTAAACCGGACAGCAGTGATCCGCGATAATGGCTTTAG
>JAOZRC010000798.1 GCA_029940345.1 Desulfobacterales bacterium | reverse complement strand
CCCTCGCTCTCACACTTTTTCGCTTCGATCACGACTTTCCAAACAGGCTCTGAATCAGAATTTACCAAATTTCAGAATGTTCAGAATTCTGCTAATTCTGGTTCAGACATTTTTCAAAATCAGCCCATCCCGGAAGTTTTCAACATATACCCTACCCCAGCCACAGTGACAATATACCCCGAATTGTTTGGCTGCTCCCCCAGTTTAGCGCGAAGGTTCTTAATATGAACATCAATGGTTCGGCTCCACTTATAAAGTTTGGAATCGGGCCAAAGCGCCTGTCGTATAGCCTCTCTTTCCAGAACTTTACCTGAATGTTCCAATAACAGATGAAGGAGGTCGAACTCCTTTTTGGTCAGTTTGATCTGGCGGCCGCCGACGAACACATTGTAGGAATTGGGGTCCAAGCGGATATTGCCGGTTTCATGCACTTTATGCGATGCGTTGGCCGGTTTGCTGCGCCGCAGACGAGCTTTAATACGCGCGGCCACTTCAAGATAATCAAAAGGTTTGACAATATAATCGTCGGCCCCATGTTCCAGGCCCAATACCTTATCAGTAACACTGTCTTTGGCGGTGAGCAGAATAATGGAAACATCGGAATGCGCGCGAATGGCCCGGCAGACCTGGATGCCATCCATATCGGGCAGCATCAGGTCAAGAATGACCAGATCAATAGGCCGTTTTTTAAAAAGGGCCAAAGCGTCTTTCCCCTGCATGGCCGTACACACCCGATACCCATCCAATTCCAAATTATCCTTCAAAATTTTAAGGATATCGGGATCATCATCAATGACGAGAATTAAATAATTGTTATCCATATACTGAAAGTTTCAAGTTAAAAGTTCAATATTCGATGTTGGTTGTTCGATGTTCAGCCACCGTTCTTCCCTGCCGCAACGGTAGCGTAAAAGTGAAAGTGCTGCCCTCGCCGACTTTACTGTTCACCCAAATTTTGCCGCCATGCGCTTCAACCAGCCCTTTGCAGATAGCCAGACCGATTCCGGATGAGCCTTTATGGATTTGCGCGCGGCTGTCTTGCTTGGGCGTTTGATAAAATTTATCAAAGATCATGCGATGATAGCGCTCGGGTATTCCCGGTCCTTGATCGGTTACACTGATACAGGCGCTTTGATCCATAGCGTTAAAACGAATCGTAATGATTCCGTCAGGCGGTGAAAAGCGCATAGCGTTCGCAAGCAGATTGGTAAGCACCTGGCTGAGGCGGTAATCATCCGCTGGTACGATAATGAAAGTCTTCATATTGAAATCAAAGGTAATTCCTTTCTTTTGAGCAATCACCCTTTGGGTGTCGATAACGTTTTTAATAACTTTTACCAGGGAAATATC
Source organism: Desulfobacterales bacterium (assembly GCA_029940345.1). GTDB lineage: Bacteria > Desulfobacterota > Desulfobacteria > Desulfobacterales > JAUCGF01 > JAUCGF01. Next base: position 1,406 of record JAOZRC010000798.1, on the reverse strand, counting down.
CCGGATATAAAGCTCCAATTGGCCGGCTTCGAGTTTGGAAAAGTCAATCAAGTCCACCGTTGTTCGAATCAGGGTGGCGGTATTTTTACGGATTATTTCCAGATAGGATGGATCCTGACAAGCGTTTTTACGGAAAAGAATATCGGTGGCGCCTTTTATGGAGGTCAACGGCGTGCGCAGTTCGTGGGAAAGGTCGGTAAAAAAATCTATCTTGGCCTGGTTGAAACGGGAGAGTTCGGCATTGGCGGCTTCCAGTTGGCAATTGGTGCGGCTCAGATCGCGGGTCGCTTCCGCCACTTTACACTCTAACTCAGCGTGCTCGTTTTTCAGATGATCGCTGATGAGATAACAAAGTCCGGTGAATTCTTTGAGTTCGTCCCCTTCGACGATATGCTTATCATCCAGTTTCATTTTCTGCATCAACGCTTTGATTTGATCAATCGGTTTGAAAATTAAAGTGCGGCTGAAAAAGAAAAGAACCAATACAATCATAACTGTCAGGCCAACCATGGCGCCCAGGAGAAAACGATTATTTTGGCGGATTGATAAAAGGGCTTCTTCACATGGGATGTAAACACTGATGCATCCGCCCACATCTCCGGCGGAAACTTTCTGACTGCGATGGCAAGGAATGCAGCTTTCATTCAAAATCAGGGGGGCGGCATAACGAAAGACGTGCTTGCCATCGTGAATCTCAATACGGCTTATGTCCTTGGTTTTGCCAGACTGAAAAGAGCGGATCGCCCATTCCTCAAAAGCATCGGCCTTATTCAGAGGATTAAGGCACTGCCTATTGGCCAGATTAAAAGCGTAAGTGTTGTTCTTTTCCGCATAAGTAGAGAATTGGCGGGTCAAAATGGCCGGTGTGATGCCCGCATATTCCAGACCGTCAATCGATCGGACTTCCAACGCTGAAGCGGCGGCGTCAAGACATGTTTCGCCATCTTTGGGGATAAAAACATGCTTTTTATCGGCAACCCATTGCCGTGACAAAACAATCTGTTGATATAGGATAATCGCCTGTTTTTTGACCTGCTCCATAATGAAGCGCTTCTCTTGCCAGGCAATCCAGGAAAAAAGAAGCGCAAAAAAAAGCGTAAGGGTCAAAGTCGTGGTAAATAAATATTTAATCGAAATATTATTTTTAAAATATGAATATAATGTTTTCATTTTGGGATCAGGCGGTTCAATGTTTTCAAAATATCAATTGCCTGCCAAGTAAGCCATGCCAAAACATTGTAAATTTAATGACTTACTCTTTTGAAAGAATTGGGCCAAATGGCCAAATAAAAAAACTCGTTCCAACGCTCCGGCGTTGGAACGTTTTACAGGACGCTTTGGCGTCCCGTATTGCTAAGAGCCTGTTTGAAAAGTCTTAAATCGGCTGCAAAAGCGTGAGAGCGGTT
>JAOZRC010000797.1 GCA_029940345.1 Desulfobacterales bacterium | reverse complement strand
AAAGCCTCACTCCTTCAAAAGTGTAAACTACTTTTTGGCTAAAATGAAGGATGCCGAAATTTTGATGAATTTATTGAAATCCTTATCAGATAAGGATTTGAATTGAATATTTGCTGTCAGAGCCTCGTAATATAGGATTTATCCGTTTATCGGCCTTAAAATCCGCATGCTATAAAATTTTATATGACTGTCGAAATATCTCTTATATAACTCCAAAAAGTATTTACCTAAATGGAAATTTGTTTAATAATCGTTTTTAATCATAAGTTTGAAAAAAATATTCACAAACTATATAAGCTGTATAAAAATAGATTTGATAATATCTATTACCTGATGCCTTTCTATACAGGAAAAATAAAAAATGTTATACCTGTGTATGAGAATCCCCATACGTTTCAAGGTTATTTCATTCAAAGTTTGCCCAAATATTTTAACATGAAATATAGCCATTATCTTTTCATGGCTGATGATTTAATACTTAATCCCGAAGTGAATCAGAACAATATATATGAATTATTGAGATTAAAATCTGATTCAGCCTATTTAAAAGCGGCGTTTAGTTTGCATGATATTGATTTCCCTTGGCCGCATGTACTTCCGGCCATTAATATTTTTCATAAAAATTCCGGCGTTAATGTACACAATGAAATTCCTGATTATCATTATGCCTATAAGATAATTTCCGGCCATAATATAAATTTAAATGATCAGGAGATGCGGTTTCGAACTAGGTGGCTATTGCTGTCACGTAACATGAAAAAAAATCAAAAGATAAAATTATTTTTGCTTTCATTATGTGAATTTCGTCTTCATTTTTTCAGAAAACAAAAATTACCTTATCCGATTGTAGGTGGATATTCGGATTTTGTTATCGTGCCTGCATCATCAATTAAGCTCTTTTGTCATTATTGTGGTGTTTTTGCTGCAATGGGCTTATTTGTTGAAATCGCATTGCCAACTGCTCTGCTTTTAGCTTGTAATAATGTTGTATGGGAACGCGGTAATTTCAAAGGATTAGAAATATGGGACCCTAAGCAGTTGGATAAAATTAGTCATAAGTGTGATTTCAAGATAAAAAAGTTATTCCAAAACTATCATCATAAACTTTACATTCACCCGGCTAAACTATCAAAATGGACTATTGAGTAGCGTTTTTTAAAATTAAAGGTTTAACTGCTCAAACCTCGACACAATATACTTAAATGCTGCTCAAAAATTTTGAAATGGTATCAAAGGCATGCAAGGACTCGGCCATAAGTTTCCCGGTATTTTGATTTTGCATCATTTTTCATCGGAACCGGAAACCTCTGAACGGTTATGAAAAGGCGGCGATTTAGTGCGATCAAAATTTTGGAGATATGGACTATTTATAATCTATATTGTTTTGGCTATTGAATTATTACTCTGGTTGGCTTCATTAATGTCTGAAAAGGCAGGCCTGATTTTGACGAATCGCTATGGAGAATCCCGTTTTATAGATGACGCCATATTTGGCATCCGTCCCAATCCTCGTTTCGCCGAACATGACGAATGGGGTTTTCGTAATCGCAAAGTGCCAACCCATGTAGATATTGTCACTATGGGCGATTCGCAAACTTATGGTGTTAATGCCCCGCCAGAAGGTGCGTGGCCTTCTTTATTAGCGAAACAACTTAACAAAACAGTGTACAATCTATCATTTGGAACATATTCACCGCCGCATTACCTGTATCTTCTCAATAAAGCACAATCGTTAAAGCCAGCTTTGGTTATAACTGCGGTGTATTTTGGAAATGATATTTGGGATGCAGCCTATTTGATTTATGGCAAACAATCAATTCCTGGATATCACTTCTATATTAATCAAAATCCGGGAATGGTAGCAGTCATGCAAATGTCTTATGAAAGGGTTGTCTCTCAGTCGCAGGAGAAAGCTAAAATACTTGAATCAGGATTTAATAATGCAATCCCGAACATACAGAAAGGAATTGACATCAGAGTAATTATACGCCGTCATTCTATGCTTTATGGTGTACTTCGACTAATTCGACATAGGGTGAAATCTGAAAAATCACTTAAAGCATATTTTGAGGATGCGAAGAAAGTCAATACTGTACATTGGAATCAATTATGCGATTACGCTATGAAAAATAAGAATATTTATTGTTTTAATTCAGGATCAGTGCGCACCGTATTTGACCCTAGATTTCGAGTGATGAATAAAAAAATCACGGAAGCAGGTTTGCATATTATTTCTTTCAGTTTGGCAGAAATAGACCATCGTTTAAAAAAACGTCAAATTAGCCATTTAGTTGTATTAATTCCTACTAAAGAATATGTTTATAAAAACATAGTGCCGGTTAAAATAAAACACAAAAAATTATTTTCAGATTTGATTTTTTATGAAATGGCCAATTTAGCTCGTCTTAAAGCATATTTAGATGTCGAAGGTATACATTATTTTGATGTTTCACCCGCTTTGGAAAAAGCGGCTCGGGAACAAAAGCAAATCTATCCGTATTCATCTCAAAGCCACCCCAATATTATTGGTTATAGCATTATTGCGCATGCGATTGGCAAAGAAATTTTAAGATTACACGGTAAAAAAAGATAGTATACACTTATCTGGTCGTTCCTATGTTCGTTAAGGAATCCAAACGGCTAATCATAAAATACTATATTTAGCGCCAAGAAGAATGGTGAAATCAAAGAAATAAAAAATATTAGGCATCCTTCATAAGGCAGCTAAAGTAGTTAACACTTTTTCGATCTGTTCAGCC
>JAOZRC010000796.1 GCA_029940345.1 Desulfobacterales bacterium | reverse complement strand
ATTATTGCGGCCATGCGAGGCGGAGCGGGCAAAACCATCCTTTCCATAGGCATCATTGCGGCATGGCGCGCACGCGGCCATCAAATCGCACCTTTTAAAAAGGGACCGGATTATATCGACGCCGGATGGCTGGCGTTGGCGGCTGGCCGTTCCTGTTACAATCTTGACTCATTCCTGATAGCGCCTGATAATCTGCGTGAATCCTTTTATTCCCATACACCTGAAAATCATATCGCCGTTATTGAGGGCAACCGCGGCCTGTACGATGGCAGTGATCAACATGGGAGCACTTCCACTGCCGAACTCTCCAAATTGCTTGATATACCGGTCATTCTATGCCTGGATTGCACTAAATCCACGCGCACGGTGGCCGCAACTGTTTTAGGATGCCTGCATTTTGATTCGCATGTCAATATCGCTGGCGTGGTTTTAAACCGTGTCGCAGGCCATCGCCATGAAACTGTTATCCGGCGAACCGTGGAACAACGTTGCGGCGTTTCCGTATTGGGAGCTATCCCCAAATTGCGTAAGCAGCGTTTTCCCGAAAGACACATGGGTCTTGTGCCAATCCCGGAACACGTTTGGGCTGCGGATGCTATCAAAGCGGCCGCCAATGTCGCGTCACAATACATTGATCTTGATCAGTTGATGGAAATTGCCCACTCAAAGGCTCTGGTGGCAGCGGACATTGACGCTCCGTTAAATACGACCCTGATAACCAACTCTTCAATTGAAACAAACGCCACAACGCCGCTGACAACGGACACCCGACCGACTGATAAACTGCGAATCGGCGTGGCCAAAGATTCTGCTTTTCAATTTTATTATGCGGAAAATCTGGAAGCATTGGAAGCATCAGGTGCCGAATTGATCTACATCAGCCCGTTGACCGATCAGTCTGTTCCGCAACTGGATGCTTTATATATTGGCGGCGGTTTTCCCGAAACCCATGCGCAAGAATTAGCTGATAATGTCAGCTTCAGAACGGCATTGAAAGAACTGGCGGAAAACGGTCTTCCGATTTATGCCGAATGCGGCGGGTTGATCTATCTGGGGGAATCGTTGGTTTTAGATGAAACGAAATATCCCATGACCGGTCTGTTGCCAATTGTTTTTGGTCTGTCGGACCGTCCCCAGGGACATGGATATACAGTTATTGCGGTGCAGCAGAAAAATCCTTTTTTTGAAGTGGGCGCTGAAATCAAAGGCCATGAATTTCATTATTCATATATTTTGGAATGGAAAGGCGGCCAAAGCGACCTGGCTTTTGATATGCGCCGGGGAACCGGTTTTGCAGATGGACAGGACGGAATTTGCTATAAAAACATCCTGGCGACGTATACCCATATCCATGCCCTGGGAACGCCATCCTGGGCACAAGCGATGATTCGTAATGCCCTACAATACCGCGACCAAAAGCCTGCGTAAATTCTACACGTGCAACTATGCCAACAGATATCCCAATTGTCAGTCAGGCTGCGGTTGACATGATCGCCGCGTCACACGTCAAAATCACCCCCCTCATCTTAAAAAAATTCCTTTCCCAAACATTTCAGTTAAATCGTCAAGAGATTAAAACGGTCATTCAGAATTTGGTTGCTACGCGGGAAGTGACCTATACGTATGAATACGGTGCCACTTTTTTGGAAATTTCTTTTAACAAACCGATGCGCATCTCTGATAGGATTACACTTTCTCCGCCGGAATGCGCCTTTAAGCCCAAACCGGGTGAAGTTGTTGTCAAAATTCGTCCTGGCGCATCGTTTGGCGCCGGACACCATCCGACCACACGTCTGGCGCTTCGCGGCCTGGATTTTACGCTTCAAAATCAAAGGGACTTAATACAAGAAAGCAGCGCCAACATGCTGGATATTGGCGTGGGTTCCGGTGTACTCGCCATTGCCGGTGTGAAGCTTGGAATAAAAAAAGCGCTTGGCATAGATATCGATCCTTGCGCCCGATTTGAAGCCCGCCCCAATGTCAGTCTGAATATGCTTCAAGATGCCATTGAAATTGGCGATCAAGTGCTTGAAAATATTGCAAAACTCTATTTTGTGATAACGGCGAATCTGCGTTTCCCCACATTGATGCGGTTATGCGCTAAATTATATGAAATAACATCAGATAACGGTTTTGTTGTTCTGTCGGGTGTTAAGACAGATGAACTTGATAAGCTGCTGGAGACGTACCAGGCCAAAGGTTTTGTTTGTATATGGAAGGAACATAACAAAAAATGGGTCGGAGCGGTGTTCAAAAAATCTGAAAAAAATCGATCTGTATAATTCATTCAGAGTCCCATCAGGACGACATATTTGTAGAATCATTGCGCTCATGTTTCGTCAGAGTCCCATCGGGCATACGCGTCAAGCTAAGGCGATATGTTTAAAATAGTTATATAAATACAGTTTGTTATGAATGCGTACATTTTTACCCATAGCATATCCCGGATACGGTTAGATTACAATACCATATCTGTATCTTTCACCCAAAAAGTACGTTGAGTTTTATTATGAAGCAAAATCATTGAGGTTAAGTTTAAATAAATTTAAAAAACGATGATATTCAATGAAAAAATAAGTATGCGGAGTATTTGTTCAGGTATTTCAGTTATAATAGCTGAAAATCATTAATTACAGCGATGAACGTAAAATCTGAAACAGTTTAAACTACCCTCCTGAAATCGGACGGCACTTTCTATGTGGCAAAATGTCACAGTAAGGTGTCGTAACTCTTGGTGTTGCCATATGCACCAAGACTCCGAAATCAA
>JAOZRC010000795.1 GCA_029940345.1 Desulfobacterales bacterium | reverse complement strand
TCGGCCAGATGGATAGAAAAGGGGCAGCCATTCCGGCTGGCGGCCTTTTTTAACTTCTTCAGCAATGTCGGAGATGTGGTGTGAGGGGCATGGCCGGCGACAGATACGCCTCTCCTATTGAACGCCTTTCGCAGTTCAGGTATTGGGGGGGCGCCTGAGTCTTCACCTAAAAATTCATAAAACCAGAATCCTGCTAATGACGAATTGTGCAGAGCGTGGCGTGATATCCCCATGCTTGCTATTTCGCCGACGGCAACACAACCGGATTGAACCAGTTCCGTGACACCTTTTTCAATCCCTCGCCGGAGTTCATCTTCAGATAATGTGGCTCTTAACCGGATTAACGTTTGCACCCATGTTTGAAACCCCTCATCGCAGGGCAATTTTCCTTTTAAGGCGCTAAGTTCCAGATGGGTGTGAACATTCACCAGTCCGGGCATCAGCACACCCGGCCCGTGATCAATGACATCGCGGCAGCCTGAAAGCCCCCCCTGGCCGATTTCGATAATTTTATCGCCATCGGTTTTAATGAAACCGTTACGCAAGATGGTCTGCGGGGTTACAATAATCCAACCGGCGCGATGAGCTATCAGATCAATCATTTGTCCTCACGCACCTCCGGTAACAGGTTATAAAAGCAGTCCCTTTGCCTGGGAATATAACCGGCATTTCGAATTAAGCGCAGCAACGCCTTTTTAGGCAGCATATAGTCTACGCCGGCAGCGGCGACAACATTTTCCTCAATCATTGTGCTGCCCATGTCGTTGGCTCCGAAGGCTAATGCGGTCTGAGCAATTTTATCGCCTTGGGTGACCCAAGATGCTTGAATATTGGGGATATTGTCCAGCACCAATCGGGATAAAGCCAAAACCCTTAGATATTCTGCCGCAGTGACGGTCAGGCAGTGAATCTGGGTGTTTTGAGGCTGAAATGTCCAGGGAATAAAGGCGGTGAAACCGGCCGTTTCATCCTGAAGCGCACGAATTTTAAATAGATGCTCAATGATATGATGCGGTTTTTCAATATGCCCGAACATCATTGTTGCGGATGACTTCAACCCCATACGATGCGCGCAGCGCATGACTTCTAACCATTCGCCAGCAGTGCATTTATTGGGTGAAAGTCTTTGGCGCACCTCATCGACCAAAATTTCGGCACCACCGCCCGGAATCGAATTTAACCCTGCATCTGTCAGTTTTTCCAATGTGGCCTCGACTGAAAGAGACGCTTTTTTAGATATATAGCTGATTTCAGGTGGCGAAAACCCATGAATATGGATGTCAAAACCGGTTTTGATAAATTCAAGCAGCTCAAGATAATAGTCTAATTCAAGATCGGGGTGCATTCCGCCTTGAAGTAAAATCTGGGTTCCGCCCAGCTCCAGTGTTTCGGTTATTTTTTGGGATAACGCAGACTCGGTAATAATATAGGCGTCTTTATGGCCCGCATGGCGGTAAAAGGCACAAAATAAACATTCGGACATGCACACATTGGTGTAATTTATATTCCGATCAACAACAAAAGTGACCAGCGATTGCGGATGGAGACAATTGCGCTTAAAATTGGCCGTTTCCGCCAAAACCATCAGATCCGCATCCGTAAGCAAATGTAGCGAATCTTGACGATTAATACGTTTATCCGCCCGTAACCGGGCAATAATGGCATCTATTTGAGGCATTATGATAACATTTCCGTGCTTTTAATTATTTTCCTGCAACAATCGAATGACGAATAGTCGAACAAAACTGCCAAGTGCATGAATCTGTCGTTTTTCCAATATTCGTCGTTCGCGTGTTCAGTTTGTCATTCGATTATTATTTTTTAATCGTTTTAAAACTGATGAGTTATTTCTTCCAGTCCCCAAGCGTATATCATTAACCAAGTTGATATGAATCAAGACATATTTTATCAACGCTTCCCGCATCGGTGTCAACAATACAAAAGCTAGCCGAACCGTCTTTACCCATTATTTCACCAGGATTCAACAAAATTGTCAGACCAATCTTTTTTTGAACATATTCATGGGTATGTCCGTAGCACACCAATTGATAGCGGCCGCTATAAGCCATTCCTTCACCAATTTCGGCCAGATGGGTGAACCCGATTTGAAAATCTCCGGCATCTGCAGCACCAACAACACCATGCAGGGTAATGTTGTTAAGTTCAGTAAGCGCAAGTTTGGTCAACTGATGCTGATCGCCATCATTGTTGCCAAAAACGCCGTGAACCGGGATGCCGGCATGATCCAACTCTTTAAGCATAAAAGGAGCGACAAAATCACCACAATGAATGATCATCTGCACGCCCATGTGCCGAATTTGTTCCAGGGCTTGGCGCATATTCCAAATATGATCGTGGCTGTCACTCATCACTGCAATTTTCATTTTTCACCTCTGATAATTCAATTAGAATTTTTGGCATCCATCATATCTTCCTAAAATATCTGCATCCGGACAAGCCTTTCCCTTGATACGGTCAGCGTATCTTATCCAAATTCAATGGTAATATGGAGTGCGAAAGTTGAGGGGAGCGGAGGAACGGAGCGGACGGTCTTTTGCAACTTAATTTTGCGAAAGACCGCTTCGCTTAACTTTCGCACTCCGGATTTGCATTTAGCCATAATTTTTAAATAGGATACCAGTCAGTCAGCAATTCCCGTTTGTATTAAACGAACTTTCTTAGAGCCTGTTTGGAAAGTCGATATCGAAGCGAAAAAGTCTGAGAGCGAGGGCTGATTTTCGCAAATTTTAAGGGAATAGCCGGCCTATTGCCA
>JAOZRC010000794.1 GCA_029940345.1 Desulfobacterales bacterium | reverse complement strand
TGGGTTTCGTTCCTCAACCCAACCTACGTCTGTCCCGCCTTATGTGGGTAGCCTTGCTAACTATCAAATAGGAATGTTATTTAGACTTCGTTACTAAGTATCGGATTTGTTATTGATTGTCAAATTGCAAAATTCTCTCAACGCAAGATGAAAAATGCCGAATATCAGGTATCCTTCATTTGCCGTCAGACACTTTTTGTATTCGGGATTGGGCTACCAACCGCTAGCCGGAGGCCAATCCGCAGGGCCACCTTCGATCAAAGAATCTGGCTTGCAACCACAACCGGAAGATATCCTGTGGGACGGCCTGCTGTCAAAAAGCCCGGTTGGGAACATAAATCGTGAAAGTGTCTGAGTTTCAGAGGGTTCCGAAGCGTGGTGAGTCTAAAGCGCTTGAACTCAAAACGCGGCATACGATTTTAATTGACCTCAGGCGTTTTAGCTGATTTTAGAAGTTACGGCAGGCTCTTAAAGCCCCAGCTCGGCCAAATCAGGACCGAGATAGGCACGCTCGTTTTCTCCGAGAATTCCCAGGGAAAGGCAAATGAGCGTCCACAGATGCACCGTGTGGTATTTGCCTTCGTAGTGTTCCTTTATATCATGGATTTGAGCATGGCAGTTATGGCACGGAGCAATGCAATAATCGGCATGTGTATTGTCGATCTGTTCGAATTTTCTCCTGCCGTAATACCGGCGTTCGTCAGGGAACCCCGATTGTAGGAATCCGCCGCCGCCGCCGCAACAAAAATTATTGGAACAGTTTGGGGTCATGTCTATGAAATTTTCCTCGCCCACAACGGCTTTTACGACAAACCGAAGGTCTTCCGCAATGGGATCGCCCAATGTCTTTCTTACGAGTTGGCAGGGATCCTGAACGGTAAACGTTACTTTCAAATCCTTGTTCCAATCAGAGTTTACCTTGAGTTTGCCTTCCCTGATCCATTGGGCATAATACTCGATGATACTTTTGCATTCGAAGTTGTGCTTGATATTGAACTTGTTCAGTCCGACCCGGACTGCGAAAAATTCATGCCCTCATTCAGTATTGAGCCAGACCTTGCACCCAAGGTCATCAACGGCCTTGGCCTTTACCTTTACGATATCTTTCCAACCATCGAAGTCCTGGCAAAACAGGCAGTAGTTTTCAGCCGCCCAACCTTTTGAACCGTAGGTCCAATCGGCTCCCACCAAATGGAGGATCTTCCACAGGGGAACCATTTCATCCGGTTCGGTGACCGGCTCCCTGGAATTCTGGTTCAGGAAAAAATGGGCCTCCTTTTTATCCATAGGAGCTTGGAGGTTTTCGAATCCGGGCTGGTCTTCCCTGACTTCCTCCAGCACATCTTCGACAACAAACTTCCAATCCTCTTCATTGGCTCCCATGGCGCTGCATGTGTCGCTCTTCAATGCCTGGTCACATGATCCTCGTATCCCCTTTGGTTGTTTATCCTTGGGCCAATTTTTGCGCACATTGGCCACGAGGCCGGGGATATCGATTTTCATGGGGCATGCGTGAATACAACGTTGGCACATGGTACACCACCATGCCCAGTCCGAACTCAAGAGTTCGTCATCAAGTCCTAAGGAAGCCATGCGCAAAAATTTCCTGGGGTCCATACCTTCCAGGCCCGATGCGGGGCATCCGGAAGAACAGAGCCCGCAGGTCAGGCACAGATTGAGATTCCCACCATCAGGCAGCAATTCCATGACTTTTTGTTTGAAAGTACTTGTCTTTCCCTTTTTCAATTCAATTACCTGAGATGACATTCATTCCTCCTTTTTCGAGTTCGGAATTCGGATGTTTTAGCAGTTGCCGGGGGAATTGTTATTGGATTCGGCTTTAAAAATCCCCTGAAGCCCCTTTTACAAAAGATAGACTTTGGACTGTGACAATGTAGTATTATATATGCATTTATAAAGTGTGTCAAGGATAATGCCGGCCCAGTAATCGCAAAGCAAGATATTTGGATGTTTATAGCAAAGGATAGAAAAATGAAAACTATTTCAGAAGAACCAGGGCAATTGCATGAAAAAGTGCTTGACACCTCTTTTATGATAATTTATAATAAGCTTTTTTTTGAATTTAAAGCAATTATGGAATTATTACTGCAAAGGAGTTATGCAATGAATACTGTAGCCGAAGCATCTATCTGGCCCCATTTTACCCTTCTGACTGATCCGCGACAAAAAGGTAAAATAGAACATATGTTGCAAGATATTATTATAATAACCTTATGTGCCGTTATTTCCGGCGCTGACACATGGCCCGAAATTTATGCTTACGGAAAGGCTAAACAGGACTGGTTAGGGACTTTTACACATCAGACTAACGGAATTCCATCAGCAGACACCTTTCGTCGTGTATTTATGCTTATTGACAAAGATGAGTTTGAAAACTGCTTTATCAGTTGGATAAATGCTGTGGAAACTGTCACAGAAGGTCAGGTTATCGCAATTGACGGGAAAACGAATCGCGGCACTCGCGACAAGGCTTCCGGTCAATCGCCGATTCATGTCGTGAGCGCCAGGGCATCGGAAAATCGTATTACCTTGGGACAGGTGAAAACCGAGGCGAAATCTAATGTGATCACAGCGATACCGGAGTTGCTAAATCTCTTGGAAATAAAAGGATGCATTGTGACAATTGACGCTATGGGATGTCAAAAGGCTATCGCTGAAAAAATTATTGATAAAGAGGCGGATTATGTTCTGGCACTGTATAGATATTATGTCCCTGACGGAACAAAGTGTAAATCGACGAATGAAGGATGCC
>JAOZRC010000793.1 GCA_029940345.1 Desulfobacterales bacterium | reverse complement strand
TACAATATGAATAGGATACAATTAGGTCATCATAAAAAATTGCGAACCACGAATGAACACTAATAAAAATAAATCATTCGTGTCTATTCGTGTTTATTAGCAGTTCCAAAAAAGTGTGAAGTACTTTCAGCCTGATATGAAGGATACCGAATTATGATTGACTAAATTTACTGTGAATTGTAATTGATAAATTGACCATTGCGTTGGAAAATACAATAAGGGGCTGCTATCGGGTGATTGAAAGCCTCTTCCAGATGAAAACCATAGGAAACAAAAATGTCTAAGATGAAAAAGCGACTCATACAATTGATACGGATCGGACTGCCGGCCCTGCTTTTGGCAGCGGCGCCCATCATGGTTTTGGCTGTGGATAATTTTGGGCATCTGGCAGGCCGGTGGCAGCGAACCGACGGCGGATATATCATTGATATCCGTAGCATCGATTCAAACGGAAAAATAGAGGCAGGCTATTTTAACCCAAATCCGATAAATATTTCGAATGCCCAAGCCTCTGAGGAAAAGGGCAAAATCAAGATCGAAGTGGAACTGGGCGACGTCGGATATCCCGGCCCGCGTATAAACTGATGTATATGTCTGAAAAAGAGACCTTAATCGGGTACTATTACCATGCAGTCTCCGGGCAATATTTTGACGTTGTTTTTGTACGGGCCAAGTAGTTGTATATTCAAGAATTTTATTAACAAATTCAGAAAGGAATGTGAATGAAAAAGATCAAAGCGGTATTTTGGGGAGTGTTGTTTCTTGTTTTGTTGAGTGGCGCACCGGCATCGGCAATTGATATTTATGGCTATGGAAGTTATTGGGATAAAAAGGATGCCGACGGCACATGGGGAATGGGTCTGGGTTTGAGCTTGCCGCTTTTCACCGAACACCTGAGGCTGGATGGAAGAGCCTATTTTTTTGAAGAAAGCGGCTTGGGACGCGGCAATAGCAATTTGAAAATGACGCCGTTTGATTTAGGATTGCAAGTGCATATATTGCCATCAGGCGCTGTGGACCCCTATTTTCTGGGCGGAGTGTCATATATCTATGTGGATTCTGACTGGCTTGATACGAATTCCGAATTTGGCGGTTATGTCGGTTTCGGCCTTGATGTGGAGTTGGGAACTTCACTTGTCAAACTGTTTGCCGAAGCTCTTTACCGATATGCCGAAATAGACGGTATCCTTGTCGACAAAATTGATGTGAGCGGTTTTACGGGCAACATCGGCGTTAAGCTTCATTTTTAAGAGCCTGTTTGAAAAGTCATAAATAGACTGTAAAAGCGTGAGAACGATTCAATTTTCCACAAATTTTAGGGCAATAGGACGGTTATTACCCTAAAATTTGGGAATCCTTCATGTGAGGCTAAAAGTGGTTTACACTTTTCTCCGGAGTGCTAAACTTACAGTTTAGCATTGGCGGGTACCGAATGCCTGACTGTAAGTTTGGCACTCCTTCGAATCGTAAACCGGAAAATGGAAGATGCCAAAAATTGCCCTCGTTATCACATTTTTCCGCTTGGATTACGACGAATCGAACAGGCTCTTAGACTATGTGATTACCAGGAATCACGAATGGGACATTGAATAAAAAGCGGGTCCGGAGTAAAGATTGTTAAGGAATAGGGATGAAATAACTTCCCCATTTTCAGAAGAGGAGTGCAAACTTCAGTTTGCCTCGATAGCAACGCAAGCTGAAGCTTGCACTCCGAATGTGGAAGTTATTTCGTCCCCGATCCTAACGTGTGATGCATATAATATAAAAAGAGTCCAAAGGATGCTAAATAAAAAAGCTCGTTACCAGGTCATGCCTGGCAGCGAGCTTTTTTTGTGTTGATAAAATGTAAAATCGTAAGTGTTAATTTGCAATTCGTTCATAAACGATTTGCAAAATCGTTCTACAATGAAACTGAATTTGCCATCATATCCCCCACCATTCTTGAAAAACGGGAGGGGTTTTCCACTTTGCCGCCTTCGCCAATAATCGCCATATCAAGCAAAAGCCAAGTGTAATCTTTCAGCAACTCACTTTTATCATCTTTTTCATGCAGCGCTTTGAGTTTTACCAGCAAGGAATGTTCCATATTAAGCTCTAATGTTCGCTTCACCTCCTGGGTCTGCTGGCCTGTGGATTTAAGAATTTTTTCCATATAGGCGCTCATGTCATAATCTCCGCCAGATAAACAGGCGGCTGAATTTTTCAAGCGGGTGGAAGGTTTGACTTCCTTGATTTTATCCTGGAGCGTTTTGCGGATATATTCAAATAAAGTGGTGAATTCATCTTTCTTCTTGTCATCCACTTTATCAATATCAAGGTCGCCCTTTTCAGCGCTTTTTAGTTTTTTATCATCATATTCGGTTAAAGACTGCACCACCCATTCATCCACCGGATCGGTCATCAGGAGCACTTCGTAATCTTTTTCTTTCAGTTGCTCGAGATGGGGGCTGTTTAAGATCGAAGAAAAATTATCACCGGTAATAAAATAGATCTCTTTCTGATCTTCTTTCATATTATCAACATATTCTTTTAAAGAGATACGTTTATCTCCGGATTTGGTGGTCTTATAACGCGCCAGATCGGCGACTTTATTACGATTTTCAAAATCAGTGTGAATTCCGATTTTCAGCACCGCCGCAAATTCTTCATAAAATGGGTCATACTTCTCAGCATCCATATCCTTTAAATACGCAAGCACTTTTTTCACAAGATTTTTACGAATATTTCTGACCAACGCGTTTTGCTGTAAAATTTCACGGCTGACATTCAGGTCTAAATCAGGCG
>JAOZRC010000792.1 GCA_029940345.1 Desulfobacterales bacterium | reverse complement strand
GAACCGCTCTCACGCTTTTGCAGCCGATTTAAGACTTTTCAAACAGGCTCTTAATATGAAGGATGCCGCCTTGTGAAATTAATTATCCGGACGTCTATGGCCGGGTTATATTCTTTTGTCAATGCCACCCGCGGGACAATCCGGTGTGTAACAGGTGTTGTCAACAAATTCACATTTCTCTTTACACGACGGGCATTCATTTGGCGGTTGATCCGCTTTTAACATATAGCCACATTTTGAGCATTTCCAGTCAGACATATCAGTTCTCCTTTGATTTGGGTTGTTTACCTGATCTTGTAACAGGGTCAGGCCTGCAATCGGCCTGACCCGATACCATTAGCCTTTCCAAAGACCGTGAAGATTACAATAGGCGCGTGCGGTTACGGCATCCGCGGCGATATTAAAGGTGGCTTCCGGCGCATCATCAGGATTGAGGAACTGAAGATACACTTTGCCATCCGCAATAATTTCGATCCATTCGATATAATGCTTTTCAAGCATGGGGTGAGCTGCCTCCCCCACCTTCACCTTCACACTATCAGCCGTTTTTACAACAACCGGCACATGCTTTTCAACAGCGGCGTCAACGGAATTTTCCGTAAAAAGTGCCATATCGGCGCCACAACAAACCAATGTACCGCCGCCTCCGTGGAGTACTTCGACAATGTTACCACATGTTTCGCATTTATAAATTTCTAATCTTTCAGCCATTTTATTCTCCTTTTATCAGTAGTTTTAAGTTAAAAGCTGTTCTGTAACATGTTAGCTTTATCTCGTATTGCATTTAAACAGAAACTTTAGGCACTTTAAACTTTAAACTTGTTATTAGCATCTAATAATTTTCGCCCTTCACCTCAAAGTAAGCCTGCGGATGGGCGCAAGCGGGGCATGCTTCCGGCGCGGAATCGCCTTCATGGGAATACCCGCAATTGCGGCAGCGCCAAACAACTTTTTCCGCCTTTTTAAAAACACGGCCGGATTCGATATTGGCGGCTAAGGCCAGGTATCTTTCTTCATGCTCTTTTTCGGCCACCGCAATCGCATCCATAACATAGGCGGCGGCTTCAAAACCTTCTTCACGGGCCGTCTTAGCAAAACCGGGATACATTTGGGTGTGTTCGAAATTTTCCCCTTCGGCAGATGCTTTTAAATTTTCCAAGGTTGTTCCGATTACACCGGCCGGAAAAGCGCCTGTAATCTCAACTTCACCGCCTTCCAAAAATTTAAACAAGCGTTTGGCATGCTCTTTTTCCTGGTTAGCGGTTTCTTCAAAGATCGCCGCCATCTGCACATAGCCTTCTTTTTTAGCTTGCTTGGCAAAATAGGTGTAACGATTACGCGCTTGCGATTCACCCGCAAAAGCGGTTAAGATGTTTTTTTCGGTTTGAGTTCCTTTTAACTCTGCCATTCAATATTCCTCCTTTAAGATTGCTTTATTAGTAATTTTTTTAGAAACTTGTCGATGGTTATTATTCATACTGTAATGAAAATTCGGCATCCTTCATTTTCCGCTTAACACTTTAAAGGAGTGCTGAACCGAAGGTTTAGCGTTTACGCTGGCCTTTGCTAAACCTTCGGTTCAGCACTCCCCATGAAAGTGTAAACTACTTTTAAGCTATTATGAAGGATGCCGAAAATTATTTTCAAATTTTTCGCCCTGTGCGGTTAAAATAAATGGTTCCTTAAAAGCTCCGTGAGAGCAGCATATTTGTAGCAAAATGATGTTATGATTCGATCAGAGTCTCATCGGGACTGTATCTCATTTTCTATGCAAATATCATGCCATGAAAGCAAACATAATTCCAAATAATTTAATTTGCTGTGCTTCGCTTTTGTGGATATCTTTAAAACGCTGTAATGAAGCACATTCTTTGATTGTATGATAACCCAAAGAATTAATTGACAAGAGATCAATATCAGGTTGGTATGATTGTTGCATGGTTTTCGTAGTTAAGATAAAGATATCGTTGTTGAGAACAAATTAAAATCAATCAGACAAATATTAAGGATGGATAAAATGAGCTATGATTTCAATGCGCAAGAGATTTTTAAAATGGCAGAGCAGATCGAAAGAAACGGGGTCGCTTTTTATAAAAAGGCGGCGGAAAATGCCACCGACCCGGAAGCCAAGAAATTTTTGTTGTTTATGTCCGATATCGAAGCTGAACATGAAAATGTCTTCGCTTCAATGCGAGCCGAATTAGACGCTGACGAAACAGAAGCGACTTTTTTTGATCCCGAAGATGAAAATATCCTTTATCTACATGCCTTAGCGGACACCAAAGTTTTTTCGAATGCTAAGATAGATACATCATCCATGCAAGATATTTTGGAAACCGCGATTATGGCCGAAAAAAATGCGATCGCCTTCTATGTGGGTATGCAAGACCTGGTGCCTGACAAACGTGGGAAGGAACGTCTTGATGCGATTATCAAGGAAGAGAAGAGCCATATCGTACTCCTGACCCAAAAGCTTCAATCCGTCGGTTAATAGCAAGTATTGGCTGTCTTATGATACACTTATGTGTCAACGACAAGTCTGAGACGCTTTAAGACATGTTCCGGCGTTTTCGAATGGTTCAATTTAAAAAATAGTTAAATTCGGCTACCCACATAAGGCGAGACAGACGTAGGTTGGGTTGAGGAACGAAACCTGACATCAGCCTGAATTAAAGTTTGTATCATATGACCTTGCGGTAGTTTTTATCATTATAATCCACTGGTGATAAGATTATATAGTTGTCAGATTTTGGTTTGTTCTGGCACAAAAATTGCCTCCCTACCA
>JAOZRC010000791.1 GCA_029940345.1 Desulfobacterales bacterium | reverse complement strand
GGCAAAAACCCGATGGTCTGAAACAATATTTTCTCTTCGCGCAGCGCCAAAGCAGTTTTGCTGCGGCACTGTTCAATCACCTGTCCCAAAGGCGGACAATGGCTTTGCAGCTTAAAAAGTTCCGGATAGGTCTGCGCCCATTGTTGCAAGCGCGGATGCGGCAAAACAATTGCCGGCGCGGTTTCATTGACGCCAGTCACCAAACGGTCTGTTTTGGCAGGCCGGATGCCTTCCAAAAAGGCAAGCTGCGATTCAGTCGTACGTTCGGCGCATTCGATAAAAAAAGAGCGTTTACCGGTTTGGCGATGAACCCCCAAAGGCAGTTTGACCAGATTGCCCAAGCCTTTGCGGTTCAATTGAGCCTGTTTGGGAAACACTTCCAGATTAAAAACACTTAAATCGCCCTTCAAAGCATCACACAAGCGGGTCAACACGGTTTTCACCACGCCGGCCGGAACTGCTTTTTCCCAAAAAAACCAAAAATGCAAGCCTTTGCCGCCACTGAATTCAATCAACGGTTTTTGCCCCAGGGGAACGGCCAACTCTTTGATACGCGCAATTAAATAGCCGCTTTCCCGTTTGATCTGCCTTTTTTCCGCAGTGTTGAGGCGGCGATGACGCCAGGCTTTTTTCAGATCCGCATCTAACACCGCTGTTTTGACATGCGCATCTTTTTGCAAAAGATAGATGCCATACGTTTTAACGCCTTTGAAATGATCTTCTATATCCTGCAGGGTCATGGCGCGGCGCACCGGTACATACCCCTGGCGGTCATGTTTTTTATCCGCCCACTGACGGGCGAAACAATCCTCCCTGCCGGAAAAAAGCGACAGGAAGCGTTCCAAACCGCTTTGTTTGCGCCGCATGGCGACAAACGGTTCTTCAGCTTTAACCAGTTCATTGTCCGGTTCGACCGGTTTGAAGCGTTTCAACTGGCTGATCTGCCGCTGCAGATAATCAGCGCTGACAAATTTACGAGCGGCTGCCAGCACCTGCGCCATCTCCCGGGGACGATCCAAAATGGCCAACAATTCTAAATGCTCGGTCCAGGCGTCCCTGTTTTGCGGCGCTGTTTGGTGAATATGCGCTAACAGCCGCAGCGCCGTTTCGATTTCACCGGCCATTTGAGCCAGACGCGCCCATTTGAGCGCCATTCCGTCATCCAACTTGGGCCAGATGTCGGTCTGATTCAAAATACGCCGCACCTTTGCCGTGGCCTTTGATCAGTTCATTTTCCAATTGGGTGAGCAGCAGCGTAAAATCCGGCGATGCCTGCTTGGTTTGTAATGTTGCTAATGCCATCTTTTTCCTCGTTTCCATCATAGGTGACAGGATATCCTATTTTAACAATTATGGTTAAGCTAAGCAACCGTCAGAGCCCCATCGGGGCGGCATATTTGTTCCTACTTCTTGATTGCGTCCTTTAATTTGTTAAGGTCGGGATAATCCGGGTTATGCGTTTCAAGTTTCTCTGCCAAATTTAGCGCCCGCTCAAAATCACCAAGACCCATAGCACTGACCGATTGCCAGTAAAGCGCATGATCGTAATGATTGCCCCATTTGTGCTTGAAAAATTCATCCGCCTGGGACGCATATTTAAGCGCCCGGTCGTAGTGCCGCATCAGGTAGGCGATCTTGACCATCCGCATAAGGGATTTATGGCGGGAACGGCTGTCCCGCTTCTGACTGCGTTCTAAAACCGCAAGCGCTCCCTTGTAATCCTGAACGGCGCACAAGATATCCGCATGGGTTTGGCAATAGTAGGGACGACGCCGTTTTTCAGGAACTTCGGTGATAATCTGAAGCGCCCGCGCCGTGTTGTCCATCCCCAGATAGGTGCGCGCTAAAAGCTCATAAACAAAGTCGACCGGCTTGTTTTGCTTGTTGCATTTGATCGAAAAAAGAAGCGCATCGCGTGCCGGTTCATACCGGTTCAAGGCAAAACAGACTTTACCCAGCGCAAAATACTTATACACCAAGGAAAAACACTCCGACTTTTCATCCCGAACAAGACACTTTTTGATCACGTCCAGCGCCTGGCGCGCATCACCTTTCTCAAGCAAGGCGCTGGCATACTGGTAAAGCGCTTTGATGTAATTTTTGCGTTGCTGTTGCTGTTTTTCTTTTTCCGCAGGGCTGAAGTGTTCCCAATTGACAATCGCTTTGTGAAACAGATCAACCGACTGCAAACTCTTATTTTCAATCTTTTTATACAACATGCCCTGACGGTAGAAATTGGTCACACCATCGGGACGCAATTGCTGCGCTTTTTCAAAATGACGATGCGCAAGGCGGATGCGCTCGATGCGCGCCTTTCCGCTTAAAAAGATTTCACGGTTCTGGGCGCTGTAAAGCGAATTATACGCGGTGTAAGCCAGCGAGTTGTGCAGATAGAAATTGTCCGGATCATTTTTCAGGCATTTTTGCAGTTCCGCGATGGCGTCATCAAAGCGCTGCAGATGCCCCAATGCAAAAGCGATCTTTTCGCGAACGCGCCCGTCAAGCTGGTGCGACAACAACTCCGGCAGTTTTTCCTCCACCGGATAAAACAATGCTGCGGCCTCTTCCCATTGGCGTTCACGGATTAGCTCCTGAATTTCTGACAGTGTTCGTTTCTGGCTGCGCCGGGCGGCGTCATATTGAACCGGATTGAGATCCGTAAGCGTTAAAAAAGTGTCTTCATACACTTCCGGTTGTTGAGCGGTCAAAGCGGCAGGTGTGTCGGTACGGACTTGTTTGTGAGCAAGATTCATTGAATGCCTCCTTTTTTTTATCGTTTTTTTGCCG
>JAOZRC010000790.1 GCA_029940345.1 Desulfobacterales bacterium | reverse complement strand
CAATAATTACAGAACCGGGCTTCATTGTTTCAACCATTTTTTCAGTGATCAGATGTTGGGCAACTTCCCCAGGGACAAGGGCGCTAAGAATAATGATATCAGAATCCGCAACCAAAGGTGCCAGTGCTTGCCTTTCTTTTTCAAGCCATTCTGCCGGAAGTGCTTTGGCATACCCTCCTTCTCCGACGGCAAGTTCAGGCGGCGCATCAAACCCCACTACCTTGACGCCAAGGCTCTCAGCTTCTTTTTTTGCATCCGGCCGGATATCAACCGCCTTTACAACACCACCCAGTCTTTTCCCGGTTGCAATTGCCTGAAGTCCGACAACACCGGCGCCTATCACCAAAATATCAGCCGGTTTTATCATTCCGATTGATGTACCGATCATGGGGATGAATTTGGGTAAATTCGCTGCCGCGATGATGATGGCCTTATAGCCGGTAATAGCACTCATGGATGTCAACGGGTCCATGCGCTGGGCCCTTGAAATCCTGGGAATGCCATCCATTGTGAATGCGGTAATGTTTCTGTCTTGCAGTCTTTTTACATCCTCATGATTTGAAGGGGCTGCCGGATGCAGAAATGTAATAAGCATCTGGTTTTCCTTTAGCATGTCGATCTCATGCTTGTTGAACTGATCATTAAACATAGGCTCTTTGACTTTTAAAATGACATCTGATTTGTCGAAAACCTCGGCTGCATCAGTTGCAATTTCTGCTCCGGCTTTACGGTATTGATCATCATCCGTGAATGCCC
Source organism: Desulfobacterales bacterium (assembly GCA_029940345.1). Taxonomy (GTDB): domain Bacteria; phylum Desulfobacterota; class Desulfobacteria; order Desulfobacterales; family JAUCGF01; genus JAUCGF01. Next base: position 2,031 of record JAOZRC010000790.1, on the reverse strand, counting down.
CTGCTCCAGCCTTTGTTTCAACAATCACATCAAATCCCAGTTTTTTAAATTTTTCAACTGTTTCCGGAAGTGCTGCAACCCTGTTTTCCTTGAACATTATCTCTTTGGGTATTCCGATCAGCATGGTCTGGCTCCTTTTATTATTTTTTGAATTCATCTTTTTGTTTATACGGACTATTATTTAAATGACTTCTTCAACTTTCTTGATCTGATTCATTGAGTTTCGTAAGGCATCGTGAAATTTCGGCAATTCAGGCGATGCAAGTAAAACATCCATCTCTTTTATAATTTCCCGGACAAACTGTTTTAAAATGTCTTTGTCAAAAGCTCTGTTGTTAACAATGGTTGTTGTCAGTTTTTCAAGGCCGTCAGCCGCTAATATCCTGACATCATAATAAATATCTTTGCGTTTTATTAATGAAATCACTTCCCTTGCCAGATTTAAGTCCGGGTTCTCGACAAAAGGCAAATACTCAATCGCAGCTTCACGCAAGCGCCAGTTCTGGTCAAAACGAAGCAAGCGGATCAATTCATCCTGACAATTGCCAAGTTCCTTGCTTTCTGACAGTTTATCCAATTTATCCAGAACTGTTCCCCAGTCTTTTAAATTTCCAAAAATGTAATTTTCCATAAGTCCTCCGCTTTCTATAATTATTAGTATAAACCTGTGCTGCAACGCCAACAAATGATACGAGTTAAAAACTCTTATCTGACAACGCTGTAAGCTGACCGAATCAAAGGCATCATAAATGCAAAGAGTATGCCATAGAAATATAAAAAAGATAACTTATGGTAAATACTGTAAAATATCTATCAGAAAGGATTTATGGTCAACCAGACGCTATGATGCAAAGTGCAACGGGTGTTGCGTTTCGCACCACAACAAAGGGGAGGGTTATTTGAATTTCGCCATTGTAATTCGGCATCCTTCATATTGACCTAAAAGTAGTTTACACTTTTCGAAGAGTGCTAAACCGAAGGTTTAGCATAGACGACGCAAAATGGACATAAACTGCTAAACCTTTGGTTCAGCACTCCACTATTGTTTAGTGATAAAAAATTTATTTAAGGAGGTGGTGATGGCAACAATTTCTCCCAATCAGGATAATGTGACAATTCTGACTGAATTATATTATGAGATCAATAAATTCGTAAAAGTTTTTCAGCCGATTTTTCAAAAGCATTTAATCGGAGAAAGACGACAGCGTCCTTTTTGTCGTCTCTCAGTATGTGAAATTATGACAATTCCAGTCGCATATCAGATAATCAGGGGACAAAATTTTAAAAGTTTTTACAAAGATGTTATTTGGTGATTTCATCGAAATGAATTTCCTTCTTTGGTGACTTATCAAAGATTTGCAGAAGTGGCTCCGGCAGTTCTCATGCCGCTAGCCCAGTTTTTTAAGTTTCGTATGGAAATGAGTGATAATACCGGAATTTATGTAATTGACTCAGCTCCTCTGAGAGTTTGTATGAATCTGCGTATTCCTCGTCACAAAGTTTTTAAAGACATCGCTCAAAGAGGCAAAAGCTCAACAGGCTGGTTTGATAGATTCTGACTCCATATTGTTATCAATCATGTCGGCCGGTTAATGTCAGCACATATCAACGCCGGTAATTCAGATGACCGGAAACCTGTTCTCAGAATGGTTAAAATTTAGCAGGCTGATTATCAGGAGACAAAGGCCATATTAAAAAAGTCCTTTTTAAACAGGAATCCCCTTCTTAGATATCCATAATCCAAAGAGTACCTTGGCTATATAGTATCCTTATAAATGGTGTGTTGATTTTCTTGGAATGGATTGGAATTTCAACAATATTTCTGTGCTTTTTTAGGATTGAACTCTAATAATAATCTGAGCAAAAAAACTATTGACAGTCCTTTTATATTTGTTTTATAAAACTAACATAAAAGACTTGACGATTATCAATTTTATTATTAGAACCTGAAAGGAGTCTGCGATATGGAAGCGAATTTCGAAGCGCTTCAACGTGTTTTAGACAGCGAAGATACAACAACAGGTGGTGGAA
>JAOZRC010000789.1 GCA_029940345.1 Desulfobacterales bacterium | reverse complement strand
TAAGTATCTTTCTATAGATATTATGCCCCTAACGGGACAAAGTGTAAACTGACAGGTGAAAGATGCCTAAAAGCCAAATTGAAACAGTTGCATATAAGGTTTTACTTTTACCTTTGTCAATGAAATATGTGAATTACACATATATGCATCCCTTGCGTGCCTTGAATACGAGCCAACTGATCTTATCTTAACGTTGGGCCTGCAAAATATGGATAAATTATTTTATCTACTGACCTTAAAACTTATTTTTCCATCAATTCTGCGAAAAGTGTAATCAATGTATCAAGAATATTTTAACCTGAATAGCCTGCCATTTGAAAATTCACCGGACCCTGAATTCTTTTTTATGGGTCATCGTTACCGAGAAATTTTGGCTCTGATGATTCACGGCGTTGTTTCCCGTAAAGGTTTAATTTGTATCACAGGGCCGATCGGGAGCGGTAAGACAACGCTTGCGGCGGTGCTGACCGGTTATCTGCCAGCCGATACTTTAGTGATTAATATGACTCACTCGAAGGCCAGTCCGGATGAAATGTTAGCCTATTTAGCCCAACAATTGGGTGTGACCCAATATCCCGACAGCCCTCTTTTGCAGACTGAAACCATCCGGCAAGAATTGGTAAAACGTGACAACACCGATCTGCACTGCGTACTTATTATTGACGAGTCTCAATATATGAGTGATGCCTTGATGCAAGAAATTGTAGTACTGACGAACCTTGAAACGCCACGGCGTAAATTGATTCAAATCCTGTTGTTAGGTCAGAAAGAGTTTATAGGTAAACTTAACCGCCCTGAACTGCGCCAGTTAAAACATCGTATTTTTGTTACGCGCTCATTAGCGGCAATGGACCCGGAACAGTCTTTTCAGTATATCAGGCACCGTTTACAAGTCGCCAATGGGGGGCTCGATATTTTTTCATCTGATGCGCTTGATTTGATATTCAAGTATTCCGGCGGAATTCCTCGACTGATTAATCGATTGTGTGATGCTGCTCTTTTAGGAGCTTTTACAACCCGAAAACAAAGGGTTGAAGAGAAAGATGTGCGCAACGCCAATGTTGATCTGGGGATGCAACTGGACACCCATGTTTCCGCTTACAGGCAAACGCTTAGACGACCTGGCATGCGTTCGCAGTCAATATCTGCTCATGCCCCAACTTCTGAAATACAAGCAACGCCATCACAACCCGCTAAATCCGCAGAGTCTGACAGGGCTTCGGAAAATGGCCAAATCAAAACAACAACCGCCGCGACTCCGTTTGTCACTGATCAATCACCTGGTAAGATGCCTTCCGTCCATAACCGCAAAATGATATCTGCCTCCGGGCGTCCGGAACGTGGAAATCCTCGCCTGAAATTGATCATGTTCCTGTTTGTGATTGCTGTCTTAGCTGTGGGCATTATTCTTACTTTGCGTGGTAAAAATTTAAAAACCGCATTCATAAGCGCAATTAAGCCAGATAAACCTGAAGAAAACGCCGACCCGACAAGTTCACTAAAATTTTCGCCTATACCTGAATTTAATAAAGAAGTAGGCTCAGATAAAGATACGAATAAGGAACCCGACGATATTCAGACGAACTCAACTGGGGAAAACGTTCATTTAAAAGAGCGAATTAAATTATCCCCGATTCCTCAGTTGAATACGCCTGATCAGACTGTTGACGATGTGAAAGCCGAATTGCAACGCGCTCATTTAAGCAATAGCGGTGCCAAAGAAAAGACCATCCATAATCCCATGAATGTGAAACCTAATGCCACCGTGGAACCACAACTCACAGATCGCAACAGTTTGTCAACGCCGACGGCAGCGTTAATAGCTCAAGATAAAGTCGGCCTGTATAAAAATAACGAACGAAATGGAAAGAATACGCCCGAAATTCAGCTTGAAACGGATCCCGCTACCGCTCTGACAGACATGGCAGCTCAAAAAAAGACAGCTTATCCCTATTCCATTTTTTTAGATACATTAGCGACATACCCCAAAGCCGTTGTGGCGCTCGCGCAATTTAAAAAAAAAGGTCTGTCTCCTTATTGGGTCAAAGTGAAAGAAGAGGGGGGCAATGGACGTTTTAATATTTTTTCAGGCTATTTTGAATCTATTGAACAGGCCGCACTTGCCATACAAAAACGGCACGCCAACGGCACTGATAGCGCTATTGTGATGAAAACTCCTTATGCGAGCCTTATCGGCGTCTATTCCTCCCCGGATACAATGAAGGCCCGACAGCAGTTGCTTGAGCAGGCCGGTTATGTGCATTATAGTGTTCCCGGTGAACATTCAGATCAAATCCATTTATATGTCGGCGCTTTTTACAAAATTCAGGATGCTGAAACGAAATGTTCGGAATTGATTGAGATCGGCATTCGGTGTGAGGCGGTTGAACGCTAATTCCACTCTCGCCACAAGAAAAAAGGGCAATCAGTATTTATTTAATTCGCGCTATTTACTCTTTGCAGTCATCCTTTTCCTGATGGCCATAGTCGTGTTTCTCTTTAAATGCATGCCACTCTTCATGATCAATCTTGCCATTTTTATCAGTGTCCGCTTCTTCAAATACAGTCTTTTGGGCATGAGCAAAATGAGCCTTAAATTCATCCCAGGTGATCGCCTCATCATTGTTGGCGTCTATGTCACCAAAATGGCCGCTGTAATCCGCTGCTTTTTGTTCACCGGCAATTCCCGCACTAGCGCAAAACAGCAGGCTCACGCATAACAGAAAAACAATTCGTTTCATATAGTTGTCAGATTTTGGTTTGTTCTGGCACAAAAATTGCCTCCCTACCA
>JAOZRC010000788.1 GCA_029940345.1 Desulfobacterales bacterium | reverse complement strand
TAACATACTATATTTATTTTAAATACAATTTCAACAAAAACCGTTAGAATCAGAAAATTGATACTGTAAGAATGAAAATCATCTGCCATCCGATAGCCCTTGCCCACCGATACCTGGCACACCCGGATTTCAGAATCCTCCAGCCCTCCCTCCCATAATCCGATTGCGGTCAGTCGGTTGCCGTACACCGCGCCGGTGTCTGCATTAATGGCAATCAACTGGTCGATTTCCGCTGTGTACCCATGACGAAAACCATGTTCATAAAACTCGACCTCGTCCTTATTTTCACTTTTGTCCTCAAATTTTAAAAACGGCATTTCAAGGTCCGGGTCGTACGAATGGATATTTTTCCAGACGTGCTTCAGTTTAGGTGTGGGGATATGCCCATGCACAAGGATGTAATCACCAAAGCGTTCTTCAGGTTCATGCCGGTTCCATAGCAAAGTGTCCTCAATCCACACTTTGTTTTGTTTACGCCAGGTGTGAAAGTCATCGTAGGTCTTAATCGCCAGTTGTTCGTCTATTGGGAATTTGTGATTAAACAGCCCATGCACAAAGGCAAAATTAAATTTTCCTATCTTTTCAATATGGGTCACTTGCAGATTTTTAAAAAAATCAAGATACACCGATTCCAACGGAAATTCTTCCCGTTTCATTCTTTCTTCATGATCGCCGTAATTCACTTTCGGGAAAAAAGAGCTGACCGTGCGCTGGCCGCCGCTTCCTCTGAACCAGACATTTCCGAATCTTTGCACCATATCGGAATTTTCCACAAATTGGAGCAACAGATCATCATGATTCCCTAATAGGAACACTTTTTCAAACGGCAGTTCCATTATATAATCAATGACCTCTTTGGAAGATGGCCCGTAGTCAACATAGTCACCAAGAAAAATTAGCTTTTCAATCCGGTTTTCAGCAGGATGCTTTTCCGCAAACTCGCTGCAATGTTGTCTCTGAAGCATCAACATAAGACGCTTTAACGGATCAAACATGCCATGAATATCGCCGATTACCCATATCATCATGCACCTCCTTTGAAAGCAAATTCAAAATAACAAATAAATGACAATAACCAAAAGACAAAAATATAACAACAGCTTTTAAATCATATCAGAGATCAGAAGTTTGCGGAAAGCAGAACCGCTCTTACGCTTTTGCAGCCGATTTAAGACTTTTCAAACAGGCTCTTAGCATATCTCCGACCGATAACGCAGTGACATTGATTATCTGAACGTCTATAAAATAAATCCGGGCCAGCCAATAGAAAGACAACCATGGGAAATATCAAAACGCCTTAAATGTCTAACGGTTTGCCTTCGTATGCCGCTTCCATCACTGTCAGGCAATCCTCATAGTCCAATTCTTCCGGATTGTAAAAAATAGAACCGTCATTCAAAGTTTTTGCCGCAATCGTTTCCAACTGGCTGCGATGAACCAGGTTGTGTCCCTGGCTGTCCCGAACTTCATTGAATGCGCGTGGGTGACGACCGTCAGTGGCATCGTGCAGTCTTTGATTCAAATTGCGGATTGAATCAATTACAGCGTGGGCTTGCCGATGCTTAGGCGTTTTTGCGCAAATATCGGAACCGGCCAAAGGGAGCAGCAATTGAGCTGTCAGATTTTCATTTTTATGCAGATTGTACTCCAAGCCGTAAGGCAGCAAAATCGCCATGCATACACCATGAGGCACATGGCAAACTGCTCCCACCGTATGTCCCAATGAATGAACCATGCCCACCATGGAATTGGAAAAAGCGATGCCGGCCAGGCAAGCTGCTGAGGCCATGGCCAGACGCGCCTGTTTATCTTCCGGATGGTGAATCGCACGTTCGATGTTGCTGCTGATCAGTTTAATGGCAGAAAGCGCATGGGCGTCGCTTAACGGATTTTTGGCCAGACAGGTGTACGCTTCAACCGCATGACTGAGGGCGTCTATACCGGTGGCGGCGGTGATGGCCGGCGGAAGCGATAGGGTCATACGGGAATCCAGGATGGCGATGTCCGGTTGCAGAAAATAGGAAACAAACAGGAGCTTGACCTGTTTTTCAAGGTCGGCAATAACTGCCACCAGTGTTACTTCGGAACCGGTGCCTGCCGTCGTAGGGATTACGATCAATGGTTTTAATTTGCGCTTGAGTGAGCCGGCACCGGCCAATTCGAGTATAGATGTGACATTTTCAGAAACCACCATATTGACGCCCTTGGCCGTGTCGATGACCGAACCGCCGCCCACCGCGATGATAGCGTCACACTCGGCATCGCGATACAGATGTGCCAGGCGATGAACGCAGTGCAGATCGGAATCCGGAGGCACATCATCATCAACCGGGCCCCTGGAAATGCTGTCATCCAGTGCGTTTAGAACAATATCCGCCAACCCGGCCGCCATGACGCCTTTGTCAGTGATGATCATCGGTTTACGAGCGTTTAATTGCGCGAGCATCCAGGGCAATCGTTCCAGCACCACATGGCCCGCAAAAACGTTTACGTGACAGCAAAATTCAAAATAATCAGGTAGTTGCATTTTAAGTACCTTTAACTGACATTAAGGGTTAGCAGGTCCGTGTTGCCATCTCTATCTATATTTTATCAGGTGTTAAACCAGGAGGAGTAAGATGGCTTTTCTATTTAAGATATTAATAGCGAACAAATTGTAAAAAGTCAAATGCAGGGGAATAAATATCCCGAATCGGGGACACCATACCTAAATTAAATAGCAATTGCCATAATACACAGTAAAGTAAATGGGTATGATGTTCCCCGATTTATACATTGTTTGGCTACCATT
>JAOZRC010000128.1 GCA_029940345.1 Desulfobacterales bacterium | reverse complement strand
AGGCAGGGGTGAGGAACGAATCCCAGCCTTTTTAACAAAGGATAGCCCTTAATTTTTTTATACGCTGGGTTTCGGTCCTCAACCCTGCCTACTTTTAGCAACCGCACATGTTGGAAATTTTTTCACACCCTACATTCAAAAAAGTCCAAACTGGTAAATGAAGGATGCCATCATTTTAACATGAATCGGGTAACTCTTTGATCAACAATCACCCGGTCCTGTTCGGAATCAAGTTTTAACCGCTATTTAACGCAAATGGTATAAACCTCAATAAGTGCATCTACTTTAGGTCAAATTCACCTTAGTTCCCAATATTTTTCTTTAATTTTAAGACCAATAAAATACTCGCTTACCGGTCTCCAATCATGGTTAATTGAGTAATTATCGCTTTGGTTTTGTATATATTGCTGGTCGCCCAAATAGATTATTTTCTTTACTATTTTCTTCCTTTGAAGCAGAGGAAACCGATCTAATAACTTCGTTCGGCGGTCATCGTTGCTTTTAAATGACGCATCAGATGCCAAACAGAAAAAGTTATACATACGAACATGACTGAAAGCGGACGCAATGGTTTTGGGAATCACGCGATGTTCATCCATCCACACAACAAAAACACCGCCGGGTGTGAGATGCTGCTCGACCAGTTTATTAAATTCATGCGAATAGAGATTGTTACTGTATGATGTCGTTGACCGCAAAGGGTCTGCCAAAACAAGGTCGAATTTTTTTTCTGACCGCAGTAAATAACGCCTGCCGTCATCATTGATCAATTCAATACGGCGGTCATTTAATACATTTTTAAACAATGCGATTTTGCGTAAATTTTTAATCAGGGTGGCGTTCAACTCTACAAGGATAATTTTTTTCAAACCCTCCGTTTTTAGTATCGTTTCGGTAATTGTTCCGGTTCCAAACCCGATAATCAGCACATTTTCGACCTTCTTTGCAAAATGCACACCTTCAACCGCCTGGGCAATAAAACTTAGCCCAGGTCGGCCGCCATGGTGAAGGCCGTTGATATAGTTCCTGATCTGATTGTTTTTTTTATATGTCATCACTACGCCATCGCGCCCTTCTTCAAAATAGAATTTGAAATCCTGCAAAGATGGAGACCGATGGATGGCCTGATAAATACGCCCCTTCCCAGGGAAAAAAATCACAATGACGAATAAAGAAAAGAGTACTAAAGCAATACGATATTTTAAAGCAATTTTTACAACGCCGAGTCGAGCGCTAAAAATCGCCGCAATAATACCGATGCATGTGAATGCTAAAAGTGTGTTCTCGGTTCCGATATATGACAATAATATAAATCCGGTAATAATTCCACCAAAAACATTACCAGCAATATTCGAAAATAAAATGCTCCCGATCGTTTGTCCTTCTTGGTTGGTCTTGTTCAAAGCCAATGATGAAATCAGCGGGAAACTCGCCCCCATCAACATGGTAACGGGCAATACAAACAAAATCGACCAAAAAAAAACATCCGTCAAGGTGTATATCGATTTGCAAAATGCTTTGGCAGATTGAAATGAAATTGAGAAAGAAGGATGTAAAAGCGTATCAAATGATAATCGGGTAAGATCGCCTATGAATGTGTTTACAGTCAGATAACAATACCCGCTGAAAACTGCGACGCTATATGCGCTGATCAGGAATTGCAGAAAAAAAAAAGGCTGACCGGGTCGCTATTGGGATGTTTACGTAAATATTTTTCAATATAGTAACTGCCCAAAGCGATTCCCAGTAAATAAACAGCCAATACGGTGGAAAAAGCATAGGGTGAGGCTTTGACAAAAATTCCGACAACACGAAACCAAATAAGTTCATACCCAATTGCCAAAAAACCAGTTATAAACACAAGTAAATAGACGAATTTTCCCAGATCCGAAGGCCTGAAAACCTTAGAGCCGATGGTCGAGTTTCGGGGTATCCGGTGTGTATATATCTTGCCGGAATAAATGATAATCCCCGCTAATATAAAATTTAGGCCGGCGGCCATGTAAATGCCGAAATCCAACCCCAAAAAAGAAATCACAAGATAGCTGCAACATATCGCCCCTAAAGCGGCCCCCAAGGTATTCATGAAATAGAGCCTGCTGACACTGAATAGAAAATCATGTACCAAACCGTTAAATATCTTGATAAGCAGCGGAAGGGTTGCCCCCATTAACAACGTCGGCGTACATAAAAACAGGCACATGTAAATAAAGGATATGGTATAGTTGCTTCCTGCTGTGGCGCGTCCTAAAAAATCGAGCAAAGCAAGACTGGCCAAACCGAAACAACCGATTAAAATTTCGATGATTCCATACAATTTAATTTTATTATGGACGCGTTCGGCCAGGAAACCACCGGCCAGTGCGCCTAAGCCCAAGCCTAACATATAGGCGCTTACAATAAGTGCAATGGATACAGTTCCCACACCATAATATAGTGTTAAAAGCCTCTGCCATATCACCTGATAAAGTAAACTGGCAAATCCGGAGAGAAAAAACACAAAAGCGAGCAGTGATGCTAACTTGGTATTTGATTTCTTATGACGCAATATTCGTTTTTTTCAAATCAGTTTGCAATAAATTAATCGATTCAACATTTAGTTGATATTTAATGCGAAACGATTTAATACAATTCGCATATAATTAATGCCTCAAGGTCAGGGGAGGCCAAGAGTTAATATCAGACATACATCAGCGTATATCTCCGCCCGATAACGCAGTGTCAATATTTATCTGAAGATCTATAGGTTAGGAATGGGGGACAAAATAACTTACCCATTTGCACTCCGGAATGGGGAAGTTATTTCGTCCCCGTTCCTTATGAATCTCTTTCAGCCCGAATAGCAGGAGACAGCCGTGATCGAAATAGTACGTTATAACGCTTCTTTTTTTAATCTTTGGAACAATTTTATCAGCAGGTCGAAAAACGGCGTGTTCTTTTTTCACCGGGGCTATATGGAATATCATGCCGACCGCTTCAATGATTATTCCCTGCTGTTTTTTAATAAAAACAAATTGATTGCCCTTTTACCCGCCAACCGGGAAGGCGCCACCCTGTTAAGCCACGCAGGTTTGACGTTTGGCGGCCTGGTAACTGATAAAAGTATTAAAATAGAGCTGATGTTCACTCTCTTGCATGAAATGGTAAGCGAACTGAAAAAAGCAGGAATCAATAGGTTGGTCTACAAAGCAGTTCCCCACATTTATCATATCATGCCGGCTGAAGAAGACCAATGCGCCCTGTTCCGGGTTGGCGCACGCTTGATTCGAAGGGATGTTTCCCTGTGTTTACATCCTTCTCAAAAACGGTTATTAAGTGATAGAAGGAAAAGGGCACTGCATAAAGGGCGGCGGATGGGTGTAAAGATTCAAAGGTCGAATGATTTTAATACATTTATGAACTTGTTGGAACGCTTGCTAAAAACAAAATACGATACACGGCCGGTGCATGTGTTAGAAGAAATACAATTGCTTGCAGAGCGTTTTAATGATAACATCAAACTATATACCGCATCATTAGATAGTGAATTACTGGCCGGTGTGGTTATTTTTGAGCATCCGACCGTCGCCCATGTTCAATATATTGCGACATCTGCAAATGGAAGACAATATGGAGGTCTGGATGTACTTGTCAACCAGTTGCTTGAAAATGATTATAGGGGCAAAAAATATTTTGATTTTGGCACTTCCAACGGCCGTGACGGCACTTACTTGAACACCGGCGTTATAATGAATAAAGAAAGTTATGGAGCAAGAACGATCGCGCATGACTTCTATGAACTTTCACTATAAAATCAGGGCTTGATCATCGTTTCGGCCATTTTGAATTTTGTTTGCAATGTACCGCATTCTCTCAGATTGCGCAGGCAGGAGTCGCGGAGTGATGACGCAGTCTAAAAGAATGCGTTACAATCTGGCAAATGACCGAAATTATGATCAAGCCCTAAAATCACTGAACTGAAGCTAAACAAAAAGCAGATTTGCTATGCGTGATATTAATCAATACGGTGCCGAGTATAATAAATTGCCATTTGAAAAAGAGATGGTGCGCTACAGGAAGAGGATGTTAAAGGAAAAAGTGCTTTGTTATCCCCATAAGCGAATTCTTGAAATCGGATGTGGGCTAGATCCGATTTTTACATCAAACATCAATTTTGAACATCTGACGCTAATTGAACCTTCCCTTGCTTTTATTAAGAATGCCAGTAAGCTAATGCATAAAGTTAATGTACAAAATAAGGTTACACTTATTAACGGATTTTTGGAAAACCATGTGAATGGTCTTCAAGACAAGGGGTTCGATCTGATCCTATTGAGTTCTTTGTTACATGAAATTGAAGACCCGGATTATTTTTTAATGGTAGTGAATGCTATCGCCGATTCGAAATCAACAGTTCATATCAATGTTCCCAACGCCCATTCTTTTCACCGTTTGCTGGCGCTAGAATCCGGATTGATCAATTCAGCGTATATGCGTTCCGACACCCAAATCCGTTTGCAGCAGTATCACACGTTTGACCTTAATACTTTAAGCATGGCATGCAATAAGAATGGCTTCACAATTATTGATAAAGGCACCTATTTTATTAAGCCATTTACACACTCCCAGATGGAAGCCTTAATGGAAAACAAGATAATCGATAAGGCCGTTATGGATGGTTTTTTCAATATGATTCAATACATGCCTGACTTGGGAGCCGAGATATATGTGAATTTAAAAAAAAGAAATTTTCAGATATGAATGCCTGTGAAAACAAACCGAATCTTTTCGTCCCCGGAGCCGGAAAGTCCGGCACTAGCAGTCTGCATCACTATTTAGATCAGCATCCGGCAATTACAATGAGCAAAATCAAAGAGCCGCATTTTTTCTGTCAAGACACTTATAACAGCCATTGGGAGCAATATCTGGATTTGTTTGATCAGAATAATATCTTGAAATACCGGGGTGAATCCAGCACCGGGTATATGGTTTTCCCCGATGTGATCAAACGCATCAGACATCATACCAGCGAGCCTAAATTTATATTTATCCTGCGCAATCCGATTGATCGAATCTATTCACATTACAATTGGCTCTGGTCAGAGGGATTTGAAAATAACAGCTTTCGGAACGCCGTGAAAAACGATCAGAACCAGGAGCCTGTTTTCGGAAATATGGCAGGCATCGGTTATAAATACTATTTTCAATGTGGCTGTTATGGGAAATGGCTCAAGAATTACTACCGTGTTTTTAACTCAAAGAGCATCCTTATTTTAACTACCGAATCTTTATTTAAAAACAATATCGCAGTGATGAACCGATGTTTTCAATTTTTGGGACTTCCCAATTACCAAATCAGCACCCCCAAAATGTTAAACCAAACCCTATTGTTGAAAAATCCTGATGTATACAATGTTCTGAGATACGGTTCAATTTTGAATATGCCAGTGATCGGTGCATTGTATTATCACCTTTTACCACAATTTTTAAGAGAAAACCTGAAAAAAGCACGGCACGGGTTTGCAAATATGTATAAGAAGCGTAAAGGCCATCGCTACTCTCCGATAAGCAATACGGATAGAAACTGGTTACGTATCAAATATGACGAAGATGTAAACCTTCTAAAGCAACTGACCGGCAAGTTATTTAGCGAATGGAACGATTTCATTTGATGGTTTTACCTGAACACTTGAACTCCGGCACGTAATTATATGCAAAAACTGATCCAAGCGATGATTAAAACAGGCAGTGCCCGCGTTGCATCTCTCTGTCTGACTATCATATCCATAAAAATTTTTGCATCCGTACTTGGCCCCTATGGTGTGGGCCTCTTTTCGATGCTTCAGCAGATTCTTCATACGAGTAGCGCGATAGCCGCCTTTGGCGGCCAGACAGCCATTGTTCAGGGCGTGGCCAGCCGTCAGGAAGAAGCGCGCAGCACTTACTTAATCACCGTTTTTTGGGTGATGGCCTTTGGTGTGCTGTTGACGGCTTTATTCCTGATCGCTTCGGCGCCTCTGATTGCAAACCGGCTTTTTCATACTTCAGACGCCTCTTTTACGAGCCTGATTCGATGGTTAGCCGTCCCCTTGGTCTTTACCGTCACGATGACTTATTTTAACAGCCTTTTAAACGGATTGCGAGCGATCGGCCGTATGGCTTTTGTCCAAGTGATTTGCGCCGGTATTTTAATGCTTTTGGCCTATCCAACCGCATTGTCCGTATCTGAGGGCCATCCTCTTGCGTTTGCTTTTTTATTGTCTCTGAGCATGGGAGCGGGCGCCAGCATGGCATTTATCTTTTGCTTTAAAGCCGGTTGGATTAAGCTTATTGCCATGGGTTTCAGATTGGGCGCTCGTCTGGCAGATTTAAAAGCTTTTTTTGCATTCGCCGGTATGATGCTAATCCTTAATTTTATAGCTTCCGGAAGCCTGCTTATCGTGCGTTCGCTTGTCGTTCAGCATGGCGGTTTGGAAGCAGCGGGGATTTTTGGCGCAGCCTGGTCGGTCAGTATGCAATATGTCACCTTGATGCTGGGTTCCTTCAGCGCTTACTATTTACCATCTTTGACACGCCTGCGGAACAGTCCGGACAAAGTAACGCTCATTGAAAATATGGTGCGCTTAAATATTATCATAATGACGCCACTCGTAGCGACGGTTATTGCAGTTAAACCGTTGATCATCCGTCTTCTTTATGCCGAAGATTTTATGCCGTCTCTTGAAATCATGCGCTGGTTGCTGATTGGGGATTATCTGCGAACAACAAGCTGGTGTTTCGGTATGACCCTTATTGCTTTCGCTCGCATAAGGCTGTTTTTTTGGAAAGAAGCATCCCTCCATCTCATTTTCCTGGGAATCGCTTATTACGCTATAGCGGTCCGTTCGGATATACAAGGGGTTGGAGTTGGCAGCCTGGTCATTAATAGCATCAATCTATTATTTCTTCTGATATATGTCGCCCGTGATTATCGCTTTGCAAGACCCAAGCTGCTTATTGGCGGCTGGTTATTCGGATTTGGCATCGTGCTGATCGCATCATGGATGACCTGGGAAGATGTGAGCGTCAGTTGGCTTAAAGCCGTATGTATCATTTCTGTCGCCCTAATTCACTCGTTGCTCTTTATTCTTAAGACTAAGCCTATCGCGAGCGATGGAAGCTCGCACTCCTAATGCGAAAAATTATTTCATATCCGATTCTTAAGTTTCATTCATGATATAGTTTCTCAGAAATTAGCGGTCTGGCCATTCCGATCTGATTTCCCAATGGCATTATTTCCCAAACCATTCAACAGTTTTTTCCAGCCCTTCATCCAGAGATACCTTCGGCCGCCAGTTTAACATGCGCTTAGCCTTAGAAATATCCGCATAGCTGCACTTCACATCGCCGGGACGAGAATCGCTATTCGTAATTTTAATATCTTGTTTTATATTGACATTATTACTCATTATCAATAATTCAGATGCCAATTCTGAAACCGCGGTTTCCCTGTTGGTTGCAATTTGAAATATCTCTCCACCGCAATCAGAGGCATTGGCGGCCAGACGGATCGCATTGATCAAATCATCAATATAGATAAAATCCCTGGATTGCGTTCCGTCGCCATAGATTTCCAAATCCTTGCCATCGTTAATCTGTTTGATGAATTTCGCCACAACACTCTCTTTATGGTCAGAAAGCGGACCATATACATTGCCAAAGCGCAGGGCCACGGTTTCTATTCCGAATGTCCGAAAATAAGCCGAGCAGTATCCTTCACCGGCAAGTTTGCTAGCGCCATAAGGTGAAAAAGGGTGTGGGGCCAGTGCTTCATGAATCGGCGGTTGGCATTCTCCTACCGGGGCGCTGCTTGATGCAAACACAAAGCGTTTAACGCCCTGCTGGCGGGCCGCTTCAAGATAATTCAGCGTTCCGATGACATTCGTCATACAGTCTGAGCGCGGGTCTTCGACCGATGGGAAAACACCGGTGTTGGCAGCCAGGTGTACAATAACATCAATATTGGCAGAAGCTTGAATCGCCAGTTCCGCATCAAGAATGTCTCTGACTATCAGATCGACCCTGCCTGCCAGGAGGCAATTTAAATCCCCGAGACAATTTAAATCAGAAGCATCGGGTTCATTAAATTTGCAAACCTGGGCAAGGTCTTGTCGCGTTCCTTGTGAAAGATTATCAATAATTCGGATATAAAATTCATCGCTTCGAATAAGATTTAAAATCAAATTTCGTCCGATAAACCCACAGCCGCCTGTGATGAGCCAGTTTCTCACCATTTCACACCACGAAAAATAACATCTTTTCGAATATTACTCTTATATTGTTCGACGACTTCAAACATCTCCTGCATGACTGTATCTGTGAGATAATGAGGTTTGACGCCTAAGTCGATCAGCCCTTGATAAGTGGGATTGTAATAATGATCTTCGGCTTCCTTGCGCGGATTTTCAAGATGTTTGATTTTTACCTTATAACCGCGTTTTTCACCAACGCGCCGGGTCATTTCCGCCAATTCATTGACACTAAACGTTTCCATAATCTGGTTAAAAATCCTTAACTCACCCTTTTCTGCCGAATTCTCAGCCGCTTGATGCACACATTGCAATGTATCATTAATATTAAGGTAGCCGCGTGTCTGCCCTCCCTTGCCATAAACGGTTAAAGGATAATCAACGATAGCCTGCACAATAAAACGGTTAATAATCGTGCCAAAGATTTCATCATAATTGAAAATCGTCTTCAAACGTTCATCAAGACCGGTTTCCCCTGTTTTTATCCCATAAACCGGCCCTTGCATCAAATCTGTGACGCGCAGGTCCCACATCCGAACGCCAAACCACAACAGATCGGTGTCCATAATTTTGGTTGTGTGATATAAGGAACCGGCCTGGCGAGGGAAAAGAAACCTGTCTCGGCGCCCTTTGTGTTCAATGTCGATCCATCCTTCCTCAATATCAATGGCGGGTGTGCCGTATTCTCCCATGGTGCCGAGTTTGATGATATGGGCGTCCCTGGCAAAATCCCGTACTGCAAACATCAGATTATTAGTTACCAGGAGATTATTCGCCAGCGTAATATTGGCGTATTTATAGTTAATCAGAGAATAAGGCGCTGAGGGCTGTTCCGCATAGTGGACGACGGTTTCAGGAACACCGGTATATTTCTTATTTATAGCATAAGAATATTCTATTTGGCCATTGAAGAGGGAACGCATCACTTCGGGATATTGCAAGTCACCGACCACCACTTTTATTTCCCGCCCTGTATGTTCATACCATACCTGCGCTCTTTCAGGTAATGTCGGCACGGCATAAAGCATCCCAACATCCAACTCGGTACAGGCATGCCTGCGGAAGTAATTATCTGCCACCGTGACATCATAGCCATGTTTTGAAAAAAACATGGCAGTGGGCCAGCCTAAATAGCCATCACCTCCCAGGATTAATACATGCATGTGATCACTCCTTATCTCCGGGCCAATATCTCTTATCAGGATGCGTTCTTGAAAAATCGGAAGGCGACGTCAGATCATTTTCCTTCAAAAAATCAGCTAACGCTTTCTTGCTCATCGGTTTTTCATAAGAAGAATTGTAAGGTTTGGTGACTGTTGTGGAAAGAATATCAGGATAATTGTAGGGGATATCTTTGTAAAGCCCTCTGAAAGCCGGCAAAATTGAGAAATATCGGGGCAATTCCACCGCGCGTCGCATCTCTTCGTGGTTCATCAACTCTTCGTAAAGCTTCTCCCCCGGTTTGACACCGATTTCGGTGATTTCGATAGCCTCAGGTCTGTGTCCATAAACAGGTGCCAATGCGGCAATCATGATATCGGCCAAATCCTTGATGCGGATAACCGGCATTTTGGTAATAAAAACATCACCGCCCTGAGCAAGGTTGGCGGAATCCACAACCAACCGTACGGCCTGTCCGATGCTCATCACAAATCGCGTCATATCCGCCTGGGTTAACGTGACCGGTCCGCCTTTGGCAATTTGTTTATGGAATATCGGCACTACCGAACCGCTTGAGCCTAAAACATTGCCAAAACGGGTGGACGTGAATATCGGCCCATCATCATGTTGGTTGCTATTGGCGGCAGTCATCAACCTTTCACCCATGAGTTTGGAAGTCCCCATCACATTGGTCGGGTTGACGGCCTTATCTGAACTGGTAAAAATAACCTTTTCAACCTTATTTTCATACGCAGCGTAAATGACATTCTGAACACCGTTGATATTGGTTTGCACGGCTTCAAAAGGTGATCTTTCGCATAACACCACATGTTTAAAAGCGGCGGTATGAAAAACCACATCAATGCCCTGCATTTTGCGCCGTAACTTATCCCGATCCCGAATATCAGCCAAAAAAAAGCTGGCCTGCTTATTTAAATACTGTTGTTCAAGAAAAAAAAGGCCGCTTTCGTTGTTATCCAAACCCACGACTTCATCAGGTTCATAGCCATTGTCTAGCAGCAAATCTAGTATTTTTGACCCAACCGTGCCACAAGCACCGGTGACTAAAATACGTTTTCCTTTTAAAAAATGTTGATTCATTTTTATTAATATACTGATTCGATTTTGGGCTACTAACACAAGCTGGGACACTAATGTAACGCGG
>JAOZRC010000787.1 GCA_029940345.1 Desulfobacterales bacterium | reverse complement strand
GTATACATACTTGAGAAGGCAATAATTTTTGATTTTCATTTTATGATTATCTTATTCAAATACACGCTGTAGGTTCAAGGTGTCTGTGTTCATGTGTCAGGACGTTTGTGCTAAATACTGAAACCTGAACACTGAAACCATAATTTTGAAAATCACAAATTATGACCTTTCCGAGTATATCCGACCGATAATGTGGTGAAAATGTCCGGATGTCTATACCGCTGTTCGACTCAACCCAATACGAGGATGAATACGGTCTGACCAGTTATCATGGTACGATGCATCCAAAACAATATTGAATGCGGTTTCCAACAGGTAATAGACTTTTAATTTGGGGCTCTTTTGCTTTAATGCGGATATGGATTGGGTGTATAGCCGAATAAGTGATTTGAAGCGTTCCAAATCTTGCAAAAATTGAATGATGCCAGTTTTGAGTTCGGGCTTTGTCTCCGGTACATTAACGCCGTTTTCCCAATTGTGAAGAAGTTTCTGTATTTTTTCAGGCGTCGCCTTGTTCAATTCTTTGCGAGTTTTAGGATTTTTAAATATTTTTTGGGAGGATATATTCGTTTCGACCGTTTTGGCAAGACGAGTTTTTGCTTGTTCTATCTTCAAAAATAACATGGGGTTTCCATTGGCAGGCATCTCAACGATTAAATTTTTAAAATACTTAGCGCTCACCCGCATTTTTCTATTATATTCATTTACAGCACTGTGCCAAAACACCCAACTGCTTTTTTTAAGGATATCACCCAGCGCGGCTTCATTTGAACCTGCTTTTTGACTAAGCATCATAATTTCAGGTAAAAGTTTGCCCGTACTGGCAAACAAAATATCTCCGGTTACGATGTTGTAAATAATGCCTATTAGTGCATACCAATCCTGCAAATATAAAATTTGGTTCAAATCTCCGAAAACGGATTGTAATACCACATTGGGAAATAGATGCGAAGGCGTAGCGTAGGAGGGTGTTCCCGCCAGTAACGGTTGCACGATTTGGCTGCCATCCGATGTTTTATAGCAAACGGATGTTTCAAAATCTATCAGTCCCAAAGAATATTTATCGGGAGACGCCAAAAACGCATCAGGCATTTCCGGATCAGCGACAACAAACATATTATCGGGTTTTAAATCCCTTATGGCAACCTGCCTCTCTGTCAATCGGCCCATGATGTTAAGCGTATTTTCAATAATACCTTTAAATTTAGTATTATGTTGAGCAAAATTTTTATTTGTAACATGTTCTGTAATCATTTTGCGATAATTACGTATGTCAGTTTTATACTTTTTTAAAAACTTGACCTGAAAAAGGTTCAGATCATCAGTGAACCCGGATGGCATATCATCCGTTTCAAGTTCGGTTTTTTCAAAGGCGAGATACGCAATTAACCATTCTTTTATCTTAAATGCAGGCACCGCGGCTGTCTGATCATGCTTTTTAAGCAAAGAGGCCATCATTTTTTCAAAGGTGATACAAGCCGTATTGATTTTACTGAAAATCGCGTTATGATCAACGCCGTATATATTTTCAAAAACTTCCATATCCCATAATGCGCTAATATTACTGCTTATTTCAGATTGCATTTCCTCTTTAATTTTGTGTAATTTGGAAATAACCTGATCAAAAAACAAATATTTGGATAAACTCATAAAAATGATAAACGTCTGGTCTATTTTCAGATTATTTTGCAACCCTGCTTTCTCTCTTAAACAAGCAATATATTTGTTTTCAAGTTCCGATAGGGGAAGACCTTCTTTATCGTGGAAAAACGGATTTTTCTTTAAAATAACAGCTATGCTTGGTGTGACGCAGTCTACAAAACGACTTAATTGCTTGGCCACTCCTCTTTCGGTATTTATATTTTCAATATATTCTTCAAAGTCAGTAACTGGCTTCGGAGGCACTTTCACAACTAAAATATCATCATAAATAACTTTGAAGCAAATACTTTTATTGGCAATATTGTCTCCTAATTGCCCGATGGTCATACGCCGTGAGCGCAGTTTGCCTTTGTGTTTAACATTCAGAATATACGTTTTATCCTTTCCATAATTACGCGTTGAGGGTTCGGCCAGCACGGCTTCACCAATGTCTAAATCACTTGCGCCGATTTGCATTTTATAAAGATTCAAAAAATATTGAACAATAAAGTCGGCAAGAGTGACTCTTTGATCTTTTTGAGAAATTATAGTTTTCATTTTTAACTTACTATAAACGGCATCCTTCATGTGAGGCTAAAAGTGGTTTACACTTTTCTCCGGAGTGCTAAACTTACAGTTTAGCATTGGCAGGCACCGAATGCCAAACTGTAAGCTTGGCACTCCTCCGAATTGTAAACCGAAAAATGAAGGATGCCTGAAAATCACCTGATTTTTGGCCTGATCCAATATTTGGGGTACAAGAATAGAGTAAGGAGTTTTTCCACTATTTCATATCTCCGACCGCTAACACAAAATATTAAAAAAAACGATTGTTTACCGTGCATATTATCTAAATATAACATATAAGTGTGTTTGTGTATAGATCTTTTTCACTGTTCTTTTCGCTTAACACCCTCTTTGGCATATTAGAAGTAAGTAACGCGGATTAAATAAATTGAACAGGAATTGTGAAGAATTTGGGTTCATATTCAAGGCGCGAAAGATGGTACCAAAGACAAGTAAATCAGGGCATCCTTCATAAGACAGCTAAAGTACTTAACACTTTTTCGATCTGTTCAGCCACAAAATTTTGTAGGGTGGGCAAAGTCAGCAATTCTAATTTTGGAAATATGTTAAAATATATTGTTATAACAATTGGTTGT
>JAOZRC010000127.1 GCA_029940345.1 Desulfobacterales bacterium | reverse complement strand
TGGTAGGGAGGCAATTTTTGTGCCAGAACAAACCAAAATCTGACAACTATATCATTCAAATCGAAAATATAAGTAGGATTTGAAAAAAGCAAGCTTTTAATATTGAAAAAAAACAAATTAGAATTGACCTTAGTGTAAATTTCAAGTAAAAACATTATTAACGTACTTAACGTATCTTATTCAAATTCAATGGTGATTATGGAGTGCGAAAGCAGAGTGAAGCGGAGGAACGGAGCGGAGCGGAGCGGAACGGTCTTTCGCAAATGATTTTAGCGCAAGACCGCATCGCTTAACTTTCGCAATCCTAAACTGCATTTAGCACTGATTTTTGGATAGGATACCACTTAACGTTAAAATATTAAACATTCAGTTCAGGAGGTAAAATTATGCAGGGAAAAAAACAGCGCAACATAGTTATGTCTATGTTAGGTATGATTACATTTATCACATTGTCGCTTGCCGGATGCGCCAACATGCAGCAGACATCCGGAGGGACAGGTTCAAATGTACAAAAAGGAAATACGCCCTTATATTATGATTTTGGCGATATTTTATTACCCAGTGAACTGAAAATCGATAAAAAGGAAACGTATATAATTGAAGGCCCGGGGTTTTTAACCGGAATTCTGAAATTAAAAGGCAAGGTGGAACGAACATCCTTGATCACTTTTTTCAGAAACAATATGGCGAAGGATAACTGGAAAGCCATAAGTTCGTTTAAAACACCCAAAAAGGCTATTTTGTTATTCCAAAAACAAATGCGCTGGTGTATCATTAATATTGTTGAAGATCAATTTAACACGTATGTTGAACTAGGCGTGGCGCCATCAATAACTGAAAGCAATGAATCCGCTTTGATGCAATAGTTCGACCTGTGCGGTTGCTATATGATGTAGGGTGGGCAACGTTTTTCCACTCACCTGGTTTATAGCTGATACAAAGGTGCGGTGCCGGACATAGTTTAAAGCAATTAACTTTGCCCACCGATTTTTAGCAGGATTGGTGGGCAAATGATATTTTCCTTAACAAAATCAGTTGCTTGGCCTAATCACCTGCTGAAACTGAGTGAGTGATAAAGCGTTGCCCACCTACATGTAAAACCAACCGCACAGGTTGCAATAGTTCGGGCGCATTGAACCGTTTAAAGATAACTGTCCACTCCTCTTAAGCGAAGCGGCTTTCCGCTCTACATGATCGCAACCGTGCGTGAGTGTGTAGCGCGGGAAGCTGTCCCGCCTTAGCTTATAATACACGTAGGGGGAATGAACAGTTATGTTGAAAGAATGCCAATGCACCAGCCTGGTATAACACAACTTATGAAAACGACGTTAAGTGGAAAAAATATAGTAATCGGAGTTTGCGGAGGCATTGCCGCTTATAAAAGTGTAACCCTTTTAAGGTTGTTAAAAAAACTGGGCGCCCATGTCAGAGTGATCATGACTCTGAATGCAGGTGCATTTGTGGGACCGCTGACATTTGAAGCACTGTCAGGTCTGAAAGTTTGCTCATCTCTTTTTGCCAACGACGACGGAGATGCTTCGATTAAACATATCGAATGGGCGCAATCTGCGGATGCTGTCATTATTGCGCCAGCCACCGCTAATATGCTTGCCAAACTTGCCGCCGGAATAGCGGATGATGCTGTAAGCACCTTTTTGCTTGCAGTAACCGCACCTGTTCTGCTTTGCCCTTCTATGAATACGCATATGTTTGAACATCGGTCTGTTCAAAGAAATTTAAAAATACTTAAAACAGACGGATATCATATTTTGGCTCCGGATTCAGGTGAACTGGCCTGCGGGGTCGCCGGTCCGGGACGTCTTCCTGAACCTGAAATAATTTTGGACCGTTTTATTGCCTGTCTCACACCAAAGGATATGTTTGGCCGAAAAGTTCTTGTAACTGCCGGACCGACCCAGGAAGCGATTGATCCGGTGCGCTTTATCAGCAACCCGTCTTCAGGTAAAATGGGGTGGGCCATCGCTCGTGCGGCTGAAATGCGTGGTGCCGATGTTACGTTGGTGTCTGGTCCGACATCTCTTTCGGAACCGCTAAATGTCAAAACGATTAGAGTGAATACGGCCCTGGAAATGCAGCAAGCCGTATGGCATCATTTTGAAAAATCCGACATTATTATTAAAGCGGCGGCTGTTTCCGATTACCGACCGGTTAATCCGAAGCACCGGAAAATCAAAAAAGATCGGGATGAAATGATTTTAACGCTTCAGAAAAACCCCGATATTTTAAAAGAATTGGGCAAGAACAAAGGTGAACGTATTTTAGTCGGATTTGCCGCGGAAACGGAAGAGCTTCAGAAAAACGCCGCAATGAAACTGGCACAGAAAAACCTTGATCTGATTGTCGGTAATCTTATCGGTCCGGCTGACTCCGGTTTTAACGCCGACACCAACAGGGTCAAATTTATCTATAAAGACGATACAATTGAAACACCTCCGAAGATGTCCAAAGACGCTATCGCCGATTTACTGTTGGATCGTATTTTACGGCTTAAGGCTTCTGGTTAGAAAAAGGAAAATCGGACGATACGGTCTATAACCCCTTCTATGAATAATCGCCTTACTTTCATTCAGATTACCAATGAGATTGCCAACTACTTGAACGTTATCGCCGAAGTGGGTTCCAAGGGATTTGACTGCTCTGAAAAAAGCCTTGAAATTATAGATCAGTGGGGCAATTCAGGGGCCACACCTGTTGAAACGCTAGCAACTTTACGCGCCGAATTAGACAATTGCCAGCGTTGCAATCTTTGGCAAAATCGTAAAACAATCGTCTTTGGTGACGGCAACCCTCATGCCCGACTCGTCTTTATTGGCGAAGCACCGGGAATGGATGAAGACCGACAGGGCCAACCATTTGTCGGTACGGCCGGTCAGCTTTTAACGCGCATCATCCACGCGATGACACTAAAACGCAACGATGTTTACATATGTAATATTCTTAAATGCCGTCCACCGCAAAATCGCAATCCCTTACCTGGAGAGATAGACACGTGTTCGCCCTTTCTAAAGCGCCAGATCAAAGCGATCCGACCTGATTATATTTGTACGCTTGGCGCTTTTGCCAGCCAAACAATTTTACAAACCGACCGCCCGATATCGCAACTTCGCGGTCGTTTTTTTGACTATGAAGGCATTCTGGTCATGCCAACTTACCACCCCGCTTTCCTGTTGAGAAATCCGGGGAAAAAACGGGCAGTCTGGGAAGACATACAAAAATTGATGGGAGCGCTTGAAATAAAAAAATAGAAATCTGGTTAGGGAATTCCAAATATATAAACTACCCATTTTAACCGTGATGCAAGGTGTGTGCAGAGATTGTAGGGTGCGTTAGGCGTCAGCCGTAACGCACCGGAATTATTGTTCAAATTGAATTTGAATATTAACATGGTGCGTTACGCTACGCTAACGCATCCTACATTTTGGGTAGTTTATTTTTTGGGAAATCCCTTATTGCAAAGGCGTTTATGCAATGATGACAGGATTATCAACGGCTGATAGTAAGGAACGCGAATTAAATAACCAGAACGAAAAGATCAAAATCGGACTACTATTTATTAACAAGCAAAACGATGTTGACAGATGTGTGAAGAATAGTTTAAGAAGTTTCCTTTTGAATTTAAGAATCAGTAACAAGGAGAAAAAATAATTATGGGTGGCAAAAAAAAAGAGGCCAAAGAAAAACCGCTGGAAAAAATGACTGCAAAAGAATTGCGGGAAACAGCGTTGGAAATTCCGGAAATAAGCGGTGTGTATGGAATGAACAAAACCGAACTGGTTAGCGCCATCAAAAAGGCCCGCGGAATTGTGGAAAAAGATAGCAAAAAAGGCGATTCCTCTGTTCGGGACATTAAGAAAAAAATTAAAGCGCTTAAAAAAGAACGTGCTGCCGCACTGGAACAACATGACGATAAAATGGCAGTCATTTACAGACGCCGCATCTCCCGTTTGAAAAAGAAAACCCGCCGTGCAGCCTAAATTTGCAGACAGTGTTTGAAGTAATATAAATGTTATTCAGAAATATTTTCGGGCATCCTTCTTTTGCCATTTAAAGCTTTTCTAAAAGATTCCGATTCAGGGCAGGGGCAAGGAACGCATAGTAATTTTGACATCCTTTATTTTCGTCCGAAAGTAGTTTACACTTTATCAAGGAGTGCTGAACCAAAGGTTTAGCATTTTGCGCTTGCCTATGATAAACCTTTGGTTCAGCACTCCTCCAAATTGTTAACCGGAAAACGAAGGATGCCTGATTTCTTTTATTATCCTTTCTTAACCGGATTGACAATTGAAAGCAAAACTCCGTATTTAGACGGTTATAATGATTAATCCGACGTCGCTTGCATTTGA
This sequence comes from Desulfobacterales bacterium, assembly GCA_029940345.1. Lineage (GTDB taxonomy): Bacteria > Desulfobacterota > Desulfobacteria > Desulfobacterales > JAUCGF01 > JAUCGF01. Next base: position 6,265 of record JAOZRC010000127.1, on the reverse strand, counting down.
TATTGATGGTGTCGTAGCCGACACAATGGGATTGTTTTTGCGTATTGCTAAGGATGATTACAATATCGAAGATGTGGATTATGAAGATATCACATCCTATTGGCTGGAGGATTGTCTCGGATCAAAAATAGATAAAGAAATTATTGAAGCGATTATCACGCGATTACTTGACGGCAACTATACTCAGCCACTCGAACCGATTGATGGTGCCGCTGAAGTGTTAACTAAACTTGCAGGTGTTCAAACACCGCTTCTTTTTGTCACTGCCCGACCTTATCCGGGGCCGATATACGACTGGATGACAGAAGCATTGGGACTTACAAACGGGGCCATCCATATTATTTCCACAGGATCGTTTGATAAAAAAACAGATGTTCTTTTAAAACACAAGGTGACCCATTTTGTGGAAGACCGTCTTGAAACCTGCTTTGATCTATCTAAAGCGGGTCTTCGCCCTGTTCTTTTTAAGCAGCCCTGGAATCGGGAGCATCATCCGTTTAAAGAAGTTGCGAACTGGAATGAACTGGCTGCCCTCATTGATTTATAGCGAATCGCTTGTCTATGCCGACCTTTCTTGATAGGTACCCTTTATAACTAGAATATATTCATTTTGGTCTTGACATTAAGCGGGTTGATTATTACAATGATGTTTTAACTTGCTTAACGGAAAACTTATCTGATAACTCTGGACACCCTTCATAAGTCAGTTTACATTTTCACCAGTAATTTTAGCTTCAGGTGCTTGTGATGCAGGTAACGCATTCTTTCATATTGCGTGATCGTGCTGTACAAACTGAAAGTCAATTATTATTGTCAGGCTGCCACATTGCCAAAAAATTGTAAACTACTTTTAGCCCTATATGAAGGATGCCTGATTTTGGATAAAGATTTATTGACTGGCATTCACCCCCTAACTTTTAACTCTTAATAAAAGAGGATCATAACTAAAGCTTACCTATGAATATTGATAAAAGAAAAGCTCTTGAAGCAAAATTGCGGCTCATGTTAAAATCGAATGATGAACAATCCAAACTATCACAGTATCGAGCGGGAACTGGCAATATTATTCGCCGCCGCAAAGGAGAGCGAGACAAACGCTTTTCAATTATTAACGACAACATCCCGAATGTTCAGATGGCCTAATCTGATTTCTCAAATAGAACGAGACATTTAATAAAATCACCCACCCGGATATAAATAAGATGAAAATTCGGCACTGCGTTGGCGGCCCTTGGTGAGTATGACAATACGACCTTCTCCAATAATGTTTTGCACGATTATTGAACATCTTTCATTTACTAATTAACACTTAAATATAAAAATCCAGTGCGCAAGATATTCCATAAGGACTTGGACATAAGTTTTCCGGTATTTTGATTTTGCGTCATTTTTCCTCTGAAACCTCATGAATAACTATGGATTCAGTGTTGCCCAATAGCAGGGTGAAAATGTTTTAACTCAAATACTACATGAAAACTTATGACCAAGTCCTTACAAGCCTCTCAAAAGACGAATGGTACTGTATCCAGAAAATATTTGCGCACCTATTTCTACTTTGGTAAGTTATTTCGTCCCCGTTACTTACATTTAAAACAAAACAAATAAAATGGATAAAGAGGAATTAAAATCACAAGACGCTAGCGACCCTGATGATATGGATTGGGACAATCGCATTCTATGTCGTGACGGTAATTGTATTGGCGTGATTGGCTCCAACGGGCGATGTAACGAATGCGATCTCATCTATGACGGCAGTCAGCAAAGTGATGATAATTCAGAGCCGGACGATATTACCGCAATTGAAACGGATGACGCTGCTTATGACGACACTGCCGAAGATGAAATAGATGAATTCGGAAACGTTGACGATGAGGTTAATCCGGACGGTGATTGGGAAAATCGTCAGTTATGTAGTGACGGAAATTGTATAGGCGTCATCGGTGCGGATGGTTGTTGTCGAGAATGCGGCAAAGAACAGGACTCGGTTGACAACCTGTCCGGTGCGGCCTGAACATGATACAATCATTGGCATCCCCCGCTTACGATCAGAACAATGCTTGCTGTTGACTGCAACAAATATAGAGTCACCGCTCAAAAAGCAATCCGCGATCCCGTTTTACAAAATGCGTTAACCAATTTTCAGAATCTTCTTGGCAAAGGCGGTGCGGAGGCTATTCGGGAATTACCCGAAGGTCCTCAATTAAGATTAAAAGGGCACGCCATTCGTAAAAAGGCCATTGCTCATCTGGATATTCTCCTGGAAACGCTGGCCGCGAATATCCGCAAAAATGGCGGCCATGTGTTTTTCGCTTCAGATGCCACAGCGGCTGTCAATTATTGTATCAAAGTCGCCCAACGCCATCAGGTTCGCTTGGTGGTAAAGGGCAAATCGATGGTGACCGAAGAGATCGGCTTAAACCGGGCGTTGTCGGCCGTCGGCATTGAGACGGTGGAAACCGATCTAGGCGAATATATCATCCAATTGGCCAATGAAAATCCCTCTCATATTATCGCACCGGCCATTCATAAAACCAGGGAGCAGGTTGGCCGTCTTTTTACCGAAAAGTTAAATATCCCTTACACGAATAATCCCTCTGCATTAACCATGGCCGCTCGAAAAGTGCTTCGCACCAAATTCTTGGCCGCCGACATGGGAATTTCAGGCTGCAATCTGGCGTGCGCCGCCACCGGACACATCACCACCGTTTCCAACGAAGGCAATATCCGTATGGCCACAACCCTTCCCCGGGTGACCATGGCTTTCATGGGCATGGAACGGGTAGCCGCCACGTTGACAGATCATCACACCCTTTTAAGGCTTTTAACCCGCGCCGCCGCCGCCCAGAAAATGGCCGGTTATATCAGTTATATCGGCGGTCCGGCATCGTCCGAACAGGCTGACGGCCCTGAAGCGTTTCACTTGGTAATCCTTGATAATGGGCGTTCCCGTATACTTGCGGATAAAACCTTCCGGGAAATTCTGTATTGCGTTCGTTGCGCGGCTTGCCTCAATGTGTGTCCGGTTTACGGTAAGATCGGCGGACACGCTTACGGTTCACCCTATTCCGGACCCATCGGTGCGGTGGTCACCCCCTTATTGGCCGGTATCAATCGCGCCCATCATCTGTGCCAGGGCGAAACCCTTTGCGGAGCCTGTCGGCAAGCCTGCCCGGTGGATATCAATATCCCGCGAATGCTGCTGGCGCTACGATCAAAATTGGCGCAAGGCGACCCGGCCGGGAACACCAAACCGAAGCAACATGCCATTCTTGGCTCCGACCCGCGGCATGTTTGCGAAGGCTTGACTAACTGCATGTCCTTCATCACCGGTCCGAGTCGAACGCGGGACATTGAAGGCGTTATGGTTTTTGGCGCTCATGGTCCGCGGGAAGTTTATCTTTTTGTGATTACCGGCGATATCATTTCAGATGACCTCAATTTTTAAATGCCTACCCTTACGTGCTATATTGAGGTCGCGGTTGTCCTTCCCATTGACGGCGCTTTCACCTACGCGGTTCCGGAAACGCTTGCACCGTTTGCATCCGCAGGCATGCGTGTACTTGTTCCCTTTCAAAAACGCCAGGTAACCGGATATATCCTGAGGCCGGCCCAACCGCTAACTGGTGCTTCGACTCGCTGGCAAATTAAAAATATCCTGGATATTCCCGATGAAACCGCGCTTTTCCCTGGAGCGATGATTCCTTTTTTCAGATGGATTGCCGATTACTATTGTTACCCGATCGGTGAAGTCATTCACACAGCGCTGCCTGGCGGATTAAACACCTATTCGACGACTGAGATTGCATTGACATCCGGAGGGGCGGCGGCGCTGAATCAGGATATTTTGACGCCTGTTCAAAAGAAAGTTGCGCTTATATTAGAAAACCGTCCTTGTCCGTTTAAAAGATTATGTCACAAGGCGGAGCAGGACATTTCCCACAGCCTGATCCATACAATGGTTAAAAAGGGTTGGCTGGAAAAACGGCAGGAACGCCGCGGCGGAACGCTACGCTCAAAGACCGAACGATGGGTTAAGCTGATACGCTCTGATATTCCCTCAGATCAATATTTCTCCACCAGGCATAAAATAATCCGCGTTTTAGAAACTCATGGTGAAATATCGCTGAAACAGTTAAAAACATTCACATCAACAAAACTCGGTTCGTCGAACTTTCTTTATAAAAACGGATATATCACGATTTTTAAAAAAAAGGTTTATCGGGACCCGTTTGGTGAAACCGTGGCACCGGATAGTCCTCGTAAGCTTACAGACAAACAGGAGCAGGTGGTTGCAACGATCAGCCGTGCTTTAGGTAAGGGCTTTGCCAGCTTCCTTTTAGCGGGGGTCACCGGCAGTGGTAAAACCGAAGTCTATATGCACATCGCCGCCAAGGCCCTGAAACGCGGTGGAAGTGTTTTGGTGTTAGTTCCCGAAATTGCGCTGATTTCCCAAGCTTCCCGACGATTTCGTGCTCGTTTTGGCAGGCGTGTTGCAGTTCTTCACAGCGCGCTTTCCCAGGGGGAGCGGTATGATCAATGGATACGAATTTTAAAAGGGCAAGCGACTGTTGCCATCGGCGCCCGTTCTGCCATTTTTGCGCCCTTTAAAAAAATCGGGTTGATAATTGTTGATGAAGAGCACGATGCCTCTTACAAACAAGACAGCGGGCTGCACTACAACGGCCGGGACCTGGCACTGGTGCGAGCCAAACGGCATGGCGCCGTTGTTCTTTTGGGTTCCGCAACCCCATCGATTCAATCTTGTTATAACGCATCTACTAATAAATACACCCAAACCGTTTTAACCGAGCGAATTGAAAAACGCCCGCTGCCTCATATTACGATCGTGGATTTGCGCCAGACACGTGATATGCGCGGCATCAGCAGGTTTATAACCACCCAACTGCGCCAGGCCATGGCCGCTACCCTGGCACAGGATGAACAAGTGCTTTTGTTTTTAAATCGTCGCGGTTTTGCGAATAACCCGGTTTGTTCCGCGTGCGGTGAGGCGCTGCAATGCCAACATTGTGATATCACGCTGACGCTGCATAAACGTATCAGGGCCTACAAATGTCATTACTGTGGTTTCGCGCGTCCGGCCCTTCCGCAGTGTCCTACATGCGGTTCATCCGCTCTGCAGTTGTTGGGCTACGGAACTGAACAGGTGGAAGACGCGGTCAAAGCGCTTTTCCCGCAGGCCCGCGTCGCCCGAATGGACCGCGACACCACGCGGGGTAAAGGTTCGATTCTAAAGATATTGAAAGGACTGCATGATCGCACAACCGATATTTTGATCGGCACCCAAATGGTGGCCAAGGGGCATGATTTTCCCTATATCACCCTCGTCGGAATTATTTGCGCCGACCTCTCACTCAATGTTCCGGATTTTCGCGCCGGCGAGCTGACATTTCAAATCCTGGCTCAAGTGGCCGGTCGTGCGGGTCGCGGCGCAACTCCCGGACAAGTACTCCTGCAAACCTATAATCCCGATCATTTTAGCATTCTATCCGCTAAAAATCAGGATTATCTGGCATTTTACAACGAAGAGATCAAATGCCGCCAAAGCGTCGGTTTCCCCCCTTTTTCGCGTTTGATCCAGTTGAAAATCACCGGCCTTGATCCGCAGAAAGTCAGTCTGCACGCCCAAGCCGTCGGTGAAGCCTGTTATCGCACACAAAGCGCCGATGATCCTTTGAGAAAGCGCATTGCGATCTTAGGACCGGTTGAAGCACCGATAGCCAGGATTGATAAGCGTTACCGCTGGCAGATTTTGTTAAAAGGTGCGGATTCCAGAATCCTGCATGACTTCATGAGGCGCATACTTGGCGCAAACAAACCGCTGTTTGCCAATAAAGCGGTGAAAGTCGTTATTGATGTGGATCCGGTGTTTATGATGTAATCAGAGTGCTGTTAGAATCGGGGGATGCCATACATATTTCTAATATATTTCTTTCTAAGAGCGTGTTTGAGAAGTTCCCCGCAAAGCACGTGATAGCGCGGTTTTCCGAAAAACTTTGAAAAGTACAACCTCTAAGGTATCCGCATAAAGCTGATATTGAAACGTTGCTGAAACAAGAACGAACCGGACGTCCGTCAGGGCAGAAACATTTTATTTCGTTGTAGAAAACCACCCCCTCAGGGGGTGGTCAGAGTTCAATGGCTTTGCCAGTTGAACATACATAGCTCATAATAGGCTCTGCGATGTGTTGTCCCCACAACAATCAGGAGCTGATTATGAGCCGATTTAAGAAACTATCACATACTA
>JAOZRC010000786.1 GCA_029940345.1 Desulfobacterales bacterium | reverse complement strand
CATCGGGCCATCGGTATGCTGGGTGGGGGAGGAACTTCCAAGTTGTAGTACTAGTGAGTTTCGCGTGTTTTATTCAATTCCATTTTTAGTGCTGAACCTATTTTATCCAGAGTATACGGTTTTTTTATATATTGGACAATACCAAGTTTTTCGGCTTCTTTGATCAGATCGGTTTCTGCAAAACCGCTTGTAATTATGGCTTTTTGATCTGGATGGATTGCTACAATTTTTTTAAACGTATCAAGTCCGTTTAAACCTGGTGGCATAATCATATCCAACATAACCATATCAGCGGTATGCACTTGAAGATATTCAACCGCTTCTTCGCCGCTTGAAACAGTTTTTGCGACATAACCCAACGTTGTCAGCAGCGTTGAGGCGATTTCACGTTGATTTTTAACATCATCAACCACTAAAACGGACTCTCCGTTTCCCATTAATTCCTTAATGGTTAAATATGAGCGGTGTGTGTCAATTTCTTCGACGGTAGCCGGAAAAAAAAGGTTGAATTTGGTGCCAGCGCCCTCGGTACTTTGCACATCAATATAACCTTCATGGTCTTTGACACATCCCCATACAATTGCCATACCTAAACCGGTACCGCTTTTTCCCATCTGCTTTTTGGTGTAAAAAGGTTCAAAAATTTTTTTGATATCTTCCGATGAGATGCCAGTTCCTGTATCACCAACGGTAAGTACGGCATAATTTCCTTGAACCACATTTTTATAACCGCTGATTGGTTTGTGAAGATACCTGTTTGCCGTCGCAATGGAAATAATTCCGCCGGAAACCAGCGCTTCGGCCGCATTGGTGACCAAATTCATAACCGTTTTAAACAGATGAACGCGTGATCCTGAAATATTAAAAAGATCGGTTTCAAAATCAGTTTCAACTTCCATTTCGGGATGATGCAGTTTCAGGTTTTTAAATTCAGGACTTCGCAAATAGTCGGAAACAATCGTGTTTAAGTTGACAACATCCGCCACATTCACTCCCCGCCGCGCAAGTGTCAGCAAATCCTTGACTATTTCCACGGCTTTTTCACCCGACTCTTTCATCGCCAAAATTGGTTTTCTTAAAGTGCTGTCATCGGGAATACGCATCAATAGAAGGTCCGGGTAACTGACGGCCGCGAAAAGAATATTATTAAGATCATGCGCCACACAACTTGCCAGCGTGCCAATAGCTTCCATTTTATGAGCACGCCGGAGTTTGGCTTCCAGTTTTTTGGCTTCACTGATATCTCTCAAATTAATGACGCTGCCCAAAGGAACCCCCTCACGGTTCCGAAATACGGCGCCACTGATACTCACGGGAATGATATGCTCTTCTTTATTGTAACGCAGGGTTTCAACGCCACTGAAAGTTTCGCCGGCCAATGTTTTGGCAATCATCATTTCAGTTTCAGAGTGCGCCTTTTCAGGTACAAATAGATCCATTTTCCGGCCTAAACGTTCATCCAGAGTCCACCCAAAAACCTTGGTAAAGGCCGGATTAAGATATATCACCTTGCCTTTCATATCGTAAACGACAACGGGGTCCGGCGTTCCCTCCAGAACCGTGCGATACTTCTTTTCACTCTGCAGCAGTGCCTCCTCAATGCGTTCACGCTCAGTCAGTTCCCGTTTTAACTGCGCATTAATCTTATCAAGTTCTTCGGTTCGCTTGGCAACACGGTCTTCGAGTTCATCGTGAGCCGCTTTCAAGGCCCTTTCGGCCCGTTTATAATCCGTAAAATCCGTAAAAGATAAAATACATCCTTTGGTTGTATCAAGACTGTCGAGAGGGCTTTGGGTTACCATGCAAGGCACCCGGAGGCCGTTTTTGTGGATAAAATCATATTCGAAACGTTTTCCGGCGGCTTTAGAATGGTTACACACAACCGTCTGTATCATCTTGGCATAGCTATCGGCGTCCGCGCAAAGAACAGCAAGGAGTTTGCCAATCAATTCATCCTGTTCCCAGCCAAAAATGTCGCATAATCCCCGATTACACCAAACAATTTCATACTCCTTTACCAAACAGATGCCATTTGTGGTCGCATCAAGGATCGTATTCAGTAAATTTTGGACTTGCTGTAGCCGTTGATGTTCAACGACAAGCGCTTCGACTTCCTCCTGCTTATCTTCGAGTCCGAAAATATACTCCTGTAGCTGGCGTCTTTGAAGTTCGTCATGATTTGGAGGTGTATCGTCCATTGAATTAAGGAATTTGTTTAGATGTTCTGGTCAATGTCACTGGGTTAGTCAAGGGCAAACACAAGGGATTGCCCCTACGGAAGAGACTTGATTATTCGGATATCCGGAGCAAATAAGATGGGCTAATCTTCAAACTGTTTTATTTCTTTTAAAATATCGGGAAACCCAATGGGCTTGCACAGATACCTGTCAGCACCGGCCGCAAGACCTTCTTGGATTTCATCAGATTGGGCTTTGGCAGAGAGCATAATAATGGGAATCGCTTTTGTTCGGGAGTCGTTCTTAAGCCTTTTACAAATTTCGATACCATTGATTTTCGGCAATTTGACATCCAATAATATGATATCTGGAATAACAGCAAAAACCTGCTTTAAAGCTTTTTCACCATCATTCGCTACATAAACCGTGTATCCCTGTTTAGCAATTTTTTTTTGCAAATAGGAATAGATCGGCTCGTCATCATCCACAATAAGAATCGTCTCAATCTTCACTTCGTACTCCTTATTTTTAAGTGAGCCCTAAGAGCCTGTTTGAAAAGTCTTAAATCGGCTGAAAAAGTGTGAGAACGGTTCTGATTTCCGCAAATTTCATGGCAATAGGCCGGCTATTCCCTT
>JAOZRC010000785.1 GCA_029940345.1 Desulfobacterales bacterium | reverse complement strand
GAACAGCAATCGCCACAATATCATAAATAGTGAGACAACGCAGAGATGAATGAGTAAAACCTGTCTTCCGAACACATATTTGGGGAGAAGAAAAAAAATGAAACTGATGATCAGCCCCGTTAGGCACACACTCAAAAAAACCATGACAGAGGAGCGGAAACGATAAATCAGACGATTTAAATTATATTGGTCGAGTAAATAGAGCGTCAACAAATGGGAAAAAATAACCAGCGTTAACCACAAATTCAGTTTCGATAATACATCGCCTATTGCCGGGTCTTTTCTTATTAAATATATCCTGATAGCGTAGCTTACAAAAATGGCGAGGAACAGTACCAGGATATCGCCCAGCAATAGAAAGTATTGCCGTTTTTTGGAATAATTTATCAGATAGTGTTTCATTGAGTTGGCATGTCAATCAGAGAATGGCAGGGGAATCCGCATTATCATTATTGTGAACAAAAAGGGGCTATATGCATCTGTCAATTTTCAAAATTATTGACTCGTGCATTTTTAATAAAATGAAATATAAATGCGATGAAAACGCCAAGCATGATCCCTGATATTGTTCCAATAATTATAATAAATCTACGATTTGTTGTATATTTATGGGGTGTTGCCGGACTATCGACTTTTGCGGCATTGACCATTGTCAGATCAAAATGAAGGCGGCTCAATTGTTTTATTTGTGCTTGTAATTTTGGCAATTCAAGGATAAAGGGGTCATCATTCTTTCGCGCTTGCAGTGCCTTAATTTCACTTTTCAGCGCCTTTGCACCTAAATGATATAGTTTTTTATCGCCCTTATAGGAACCTATGCCGAGTTTTTCTGCAATCCCCAGAGCTTCTCTTAACCTGACAATCTTGTCATTACGGGTTTGTTTTGCAGCAATTCTATGACATTCAATCTCATTAAGAATTGCCGCTCGCCGGTTTTTTATCTTATCTTCAAGCATCTCTTTAAAGCTTTTTATGGTGTATGTATTTGCAAACGCAATAAAATCATTTAGATATCGAATAAGATAATTTTGATCATCACCTTCTATTGAAACAATGATTAAATCATCATCCTGAATCCTTCTTCCAAACTGATGGCCATACTTGACAATAAGATTACTCACCCGACCGGAATTTGATTTTAGTTCGCCATGTTGTCCATTTAAGCTATTTTCAAACAGGTATCTGACTTTATAACTATTCAAGTTTAATATCATTTGCTTATATAAATAAATAGCTGATTTTAAGGGGCTATAAATATTATCGGTAAGATTCACATCCGCATGATCAAAAAAATGGTGGTATAGAGTTAAGAAACCTAGTTTCTCTATATCTCTTACATCAGTGGGACGGATAGTAACCTTGGCTCCGAAAATATCCGTCTTAGAAAATGCATACCAAGTTGAAGCAACCATAAATATCAGGGTTATTATGATGATCCCTAAACGAAAGTTGAAAACGATACGACCGATATCGATAAGGGTTATTTCATCACTTGATTTTCGAGTCGACATATTTGAACTACTCCCAACCTTTATATTCTCTCAACATGCTGCAATTTTTAACAAAAAAGAAATCTCCCCCTGTCATCGCCCTATCATAAGGTCTGTAATGGCAATCCACAATATCGTATAAACAGTAATCGTAATTATACATAATATCAATAATATCTCTTGGCGTCGCACGTCCGAAATATGCTTCCAAACATCCGAACTCAAGAATTACGAATTCAGCATTCCTGAGTACTTTGCTTCCTCCTTTGATAGCCAGAACCTCTCCTCCCTGCAAATCAAGTTTTATTAAATCCGGATTTAGGTTCAGTTTCTCTGAAATGTTGTCAAGCGTGTCAACTTTTATCGGGATTGTTTTCTTAGCTTTGCCTTCTACGTGTTCAAGAAGAGATGCACCTGTATCCGAATATTTGTCGCCCCATATTTTTAATGCCCCTTCACCTTTTAATTCACCCAAAGCTACATTTAGCAGAATTGGTTTTGGTTGAATTTTTGAAATGTTTCTTTCGATTTGGTTATGAAGATAGGGATTGGGTTCAGCTAGCACAATCTGGGCATTTGGGAATATAGCTGCAACGGATCTGGTCCAACCACCTATAAATGCGCCACCGTCAAAAATAACTTTTGGTGAAAAACCTAGCTTTTTGATATGTTCAAGGCGTTCCTTCCAATTTGGCATTGAATGTGTTCTATCACCGCTAAAACTCTTGCGGTTTAATTCAAATCCCAATTTATCAAGCAGTGAATTAACAAACAGTTTTATCGTTGCCTTCTTTGCTATCTTCATAATTTGAGATATCCTAATTAATTGTATCGCGAGTTATTTTTTGAGTCATCATCTTTTATCCAAACGTTTTCGTTACCAGAGAACTGAACAAAGTTTCATATTGCTCAGAAACATGATTACGCCGAAAGTGCTTTTCCACATAACAGCGCCCCGCCAGCCCCATTGTTTTAATCATATCAGGGTTATGCTTTAACCTTAATATGGCGTCGGCAATAGCGTTTTCATTTTCAGGAGACACGACTATGCCGCAACCAGCTTCCTGAATAATCCTTGCGGCTTCTGAATCTTCATCCAAAGCGGCAATCACAGGTCTGGCCGCACACATCATAGCGAGCAATTTTGACGGAACCGAAAAACCTGCCAGCCCCTTTTTGTATGTGATTACACCAACAGATGCCGATGCCCAAATATAGGGCACTATTTTCTCAGATTGCGGTTGGATAAAAATGGTGTTGGTTAATGCTTTTTGCCTGGCTATCAATTCCACCTTATCCCTGTATTCTCCCCGGGCCACAAAGC
>JAOZRC010000126.1 GCA_029940345.1 Desulfobacterales bacterium | reverse complement strand
ATCAGAACCGCTCTCACGCTTTTGCAGCCGATTTAAAACTTTTCAAACAGGCTCTAAGTGATTTGGTTTGGCAGGAGGGTTCCCACGCAAAGCGTGGGAACCGGAGGAAACATGAGCGCTAATTCGTAAATTAGCATCTGGTGCTATTTACTCTTGCAAAATCCATGCCAAAACAAGTGAAACGGCCTTAGTCGATTAAGAGAGCTTTGAAAAATCGGCAAAAGTTGCGAACAGGTCTGCAATCTGTTTCAACAAAGCCAATCGGTTTTCACGTAATTTCAAATCCTTATCCATCACCATCACGCTATCAAAAAAGGTATCGACAGGATCGCGTAATGTGGCAATTTTTAAAATTGCATCTTCAAAGCGGTTATGCTTCAAATGGTCTGCTACCTTTCCCGAAACCTCATTATAGGCGTTAAAAAGAGCGGATTCAGATTCATGAACAAAGCGTTCAGTAATGACATTGAGATTTTCAGTTGACGAATCGGCACTCTTTTTAATGATATTGACGACACGTTTAAAGGCAACAGCGAGCGGCGTGAAATCAGGTTTGGCTTTCAGTGCTTGAAGTGCGCGTACTTTGTTCCATACATTCGGAATGTTATCTGATGAGACACTGATTATCGCAGCGATAACATCTTTTGAAAAACCATCTTCAGCCAGAAGATGGGCCATCCGGTTATGAAAAAATAGCGCTATTTTTTCCGAAATGGCATCCGCTTCTTCTTTACACTTTTCGTGAAGGCTCGCCAGGCTCTTATCAATCAGGCTTCGCAGTGAAAATGTAAAGTCCTGATCCAGCATAATCAGAATGATGCCAATACCCTGACGTCTTAAAGCATAAGGGTCAGCCCCCCCTGTGGGGATCAGGCCTACGGCGAAAAAACCGCAGATAGAATCAATTTTGTCCGCAATGCTTAAAACGGCTCCGGTCTTACTTGCCGGCAGCGGACCTCCTGAATAAGTGGGTCGGTAATGTTCTTCAATCGCCTGGGCAACGTCATCCGGCTCGCCGGCTTGATTTGCATATACACGGCCCATAATACCTTGCAGTTTAGTAAATTCCACAACCATCTGGCTCACCAAATCTACTTTGCAGAGTATCGCCGCTCGTGACGCGACAGTTTTCAAATCAGAACCGGGTTCAACCGTTTCAGCGATAAATTCGGCCATGTCAGACACACGCATCACTTTTTCATGGACACTGCCAAGTTTTTTCTGAAAAAGAACCGTTTTTAATTTTTCAACCCATGTATCCAGGGGTATTTTTAAATCGCTGTTATAAAAAAAACGAGCATCTTCGAGACGCGCACGCAAAACCCGTTCGTTGCCTATAGCGACAAGTGCCATGTCCCGCGCTTTTGTATTGCTGACCGTGATAAAATAAGGCATCAGACGGTTATTTGTGTCGGTGACGGCAAAATATTTCTGATGTTCACGCATCGCTGTGATCAGGACTTCATCAGGAAGTTCAAGAAATTTGGCGTCAAATTTACCGGCCACAACAAACGGATATTCCACCAAATTCGTAACCGTATCAAGGAGTTCATCATCAGGCAACACTTGACCGCCCAACTCTTTAGCAGTGCGTTGAATGTCCTGTTCAATATCGTTGCGACGCTGATCCTGATCAATCTGAATGTACCTTTCGGATAAAGCATCGACGTATTCTATAGGGTTCGTGATTTCAATTTTACCCGGTTGCATAAATATATGCCCATGCGTGAATCGATCACTGGCAATTCCCTCCAACTCAAAAGGGACAACGGTGTTTCCCAAAAGGGCTAATATTGAATGAATCGGACGGGCAAATTCAAGGGACAGGTCGCCCCAGCGCATTTTTTTGGGAAATGGAACCGCCTGCATCACACTCGGAAGCATTTGGGCTAGCAATTCAATTGAAGGACCTCCCGCATCCGTAGCCGCAGCACATAAATAGGATCCTTTGACGGTTTTTTTAACGGCAAGCGCATCAACGTCAATTCCAACTTTTTCAGCAAATTTAATGGCGGCAACGGTCGGACGTCCCTGGTCATCATAGGCAACTTTCAGAGGCGGTCCCGTAATTTCCGAAGTCTGGGGCGTTTGTTGAAGAGCGACATTTTCAATTTGGATCGCCAGTTTACGCGGCGTAGCCAACGTTCTGGCGTCTCCGTGAGTAATGCGCGCTTTATCCATTTTCTGTAAAAGGGTTGCTTCGAGCACATCCAAAGCAGGTTTGATATATCCCGCCGGGATTTCTTCTGTTCCAATCTCCAGTAGTAAAGTGTCCATAGTTTCCTCTGCAATTCAAAATAAAGCCAATTTTTTTTAGCAATTCACGTTCCCTTTCCTCCCGCATTTAAGAGCCTGCTTGGAAAGTCGTGATCGAAGCGAAAAAGTGTGAGAGCGAGGGCTGATTTTCGCAAATTTTAAGGGAATAGCCGGCCTATTGCCATGAAATTTGCGGAAATCAGAACCGCTCTCACGCTTTTGTAGCCGATTTAAGACTTTTCAAACAGGCTCTAAGGGAATGTTCACCGCTCTTAAAAAGATATGAAAGATACTCTTTTCCTATTATATTTTGTTAATATATCATAATCGTGTTTGTTGGCAACCGTAAAGTCGCTTTTTTTCAGTTTAAAAAATCAGATCATATGGCATCCTCCAAATTGGCCCAAAAGTAATTTACACTTTTTAACGTAGAACGATTTACAGCGATAATGAACGATTTGCAAAATCGTTCTACGGCCTTTACATTGTATGACCACAAAAAAGTATAAACTGACAAATGAAGGATGCCCCTTATTTTAGACGAAAACAGAAATATCCTCCAACGCTTTCTTCTGAATTACAGGCACAAGAGCGGTTTCCGATGGATAACCGACCACAAGTATCATAAACGGTTTTTCGTTTGAGGGTCTTGCCAATATTTTATTTAGAAACTTCATGTTGACCGGCGTGTAGGTTAATGCGGCCAAGCCTGCATGATGCAGGGCCGTAATGAGCATGCCCGTGGCAATACCCACAGATTCTGATACATAGTAGTGCTTCGACTTTTTCCCGTTTGCGGAAATGCTGTATTTTTGAGAAAAAATTACAATCAGATAGGGCGCTATTTCCAGAAATGGCTTACTTGGAACGGTTCCTAAATGTTTTAGGGCATCGGTCCATTTTTCAGTAGCTTTTTTGCTGTAAAATTCGTTCTCGATTTTTTCAGATGCCTCACGAATTTGCCGTTTAACAGTGAGGTCGGACACAACGACAAAACGCCAAGGCTGTTGGTTGGCACCGCTGGGAGCTGTAGCGGCAGTGCGAAGACAGTCTTCGATAATGCCACGATCAACGGACTGATCTGAAAAGTTTCGTACAGTACGGCGACGCCTCATCTCCGCATAAAACTCTGATGCCCGTCGTTTCATCTCAGTTTCCGGAAATTTACAATAATCAGCTAACGGTAGGAATGCTTTTTCTGCCATGTCAACCTCATTATGATTGTTTGAATTCAATATTAAAAAAGTTAAAAGGAGACTTGTCCCCTTTTCATCAGGCTATCTATTTTCTGAATGATATAATCCGCCTTTATCTTCCACGAACATTGCTCGGGCAGAGAGGCCGTTTCCAGAGGGTCATTGCGCATAATTTTTTTTAGAAAAAATTTCACTCCCTGTATAAAGGCGTCATCTGTTTTCCCGATAATCACCTGGGGATGGTTTTCATAACGGGCAACATCTCCGACAAGCGTGGTGACCACCGGTTTACCCATCGCTAAATATTCATAAAATTTAATCGGATCGACCCCGTGCTGCCGCTTCTGGCTGTAGGGGATAATACAAACATCGAAGGCTGCTAAATATTGAGGCAGTTGTGCATAGGGTTTATCACCGAGATAATGCACATTGGGATACCGCCACAATGATTTGACCCAGCGTGGATTTAGTAATTGGCCGATAAAAACGAAGCTGACTTCCGGCATTGTTTCGATCAGCTGCTGTATCAATTCAACATCTGACATCTCCTGCATTTTACCGGCAAACCCGACAATGGGCCGCTTAACCGAGCGCATATCCAAAGGGGTTTCGTAAGAAACGTCTCTCCTAAAAAAAGTGAAATCTGCGCCATTGGGAATACATTTTGCATCAGGACGGTTTTGCCTTAGCCAACGGGTAGTTTCGGGCGAGTTGGAAATAAGCACGTCCGCATGGTCGCGCCAAAATTGATAATAGTGCTCCAGGTGAGGTGTATTACGATAAGATTTAAGTTTTAAAAAATTGTCCTGCGCATCCGCAACAAAAACTTTGGGGTGTAATTTTTGAACCAAAGGTGTAAATAAGGGTGCCGAAATAAACAAGGCATAGTTCAGGTCCATGTTAAGATACGCCAGCGCCCAAGATACGGCTTTTAGAATTTGATTTTGACCGAAGATATAAGGCGTCCAATGGCGCCGCATTATAATCGGTCGGATAATTTCAGGAACGATCATATCAAGGTTAAAAATATGATCATCGGCACCTTTTTTTACGCCTTGGGAGATGCAAAGGTTGTGTTTACGAATTAAGCGACGCCCTTGACGCACCCGCCAATTTCGTCTAAGCAGAACGATTTCGGATAATGAAACCGGGCGATTAATCACCAACATTTTTTCAACATGCGGATGTTTCCCAAATTCCTGCATCAGGTGGGCATCGCGCGTGCGAAATCCCTCACGTTCACATTTTTTCCAGTCATGAAAGGGAATCGTCACCAGTTTCATCGTATCTCTCGGTCTGATGCAACTTTGATAGAAAACCAAGCAGCAACCAGAAATAATAGTTTATCGGAGCGGCATCTAAAACCGGCGATACCAAGCCGGCAGTTAAAAACGCCCAAATCACAGCTATGCTGATTATCCCGAAACCAGAGTACTCTTCTGAAAGGTCGTTGGCCTGAATTACCTCTCCGCTTCCTTTATAAATACTCATTCCGATAACAGTTAAAAAGAGGAAAAAGCCAATAAGACCTAATTCAAGGCATACTTTGAAGTACAGATTATGGCTATAAAAATATGACGAGGACAATCCCCTGTAAAGATGTGCCAAACCTTCACCGGCACTACTGGTGCCATACCCTAAAAGAGGATGAAGTTTGAGCGCCGGAAAAATACTATATTTCCATAGGTCAAGTCGAAGTTGCAATGTAGGCGCTTCAATCGGATTGGCAACGGCAGATACGCTTTTGAAAAATATTTCAGATACGGTTATGGACGGCATTACCCAATGAAGACCACTGATTATTATCCCAATAAACGTCACGATGCTCAATATCTGCCAGACCCTTGAGCCACGCTGTTGAAATACAATAAGCACCGTCAGCCCAATGAGCAATGCGACCCAATTGCCTTTTGTTCGCGTAACGAATAAACTCGCTAACTGGATGCTTAACACCAGGAGCATTAAAACCCATACAGGAAGTTGCTTTTTTCCATTAAGCAAATATCCTATGATAAAAATAATCGTTATTAATAAATATAATCCCAGATGAAATGGTCCCGGCAATATTGAAAACGGTCGAATCCAGCCACCCAAAAGATAGGTTGTCGGACTGCCGGTAGACAATTCCAAGACTTTGTAATCAAATTCGGACATGTAAAAAAATTGTTTGAGACCATAAAAAGCGATACATGATGAAATCGGTAAAATCAGTTTTTGGAAAAGTTTCAGATCGTGGAAACTTAAGATGTGACGACCCGCATAAAAAGCAACACTCATAAATGCAAATTTGCGGAAGCCTTCAATCCCCGCTCTTAAACCAGGCACATTGGGATTAAATATCTGCAGTAAAGCCAATACAAAAAATGCCCCCATTAGATAATCTAAAATGTCAAATCGCAGATTACGCTGCAAAATACGATCAATCAAATCGAAAACACATGCGATTAAAATACCGATATCAAAGGTGATCGGCGCATAGCGAATACCTGTCAGCGGTTTGAGTATACCGGTTAAAGGCACCAATGTGATTAACAATATCAATGCGATTCGTCGGGTTGTGCTAAAAGGCGTAAGCAATAGAAGCGGCATACCCGCCATCAGAACGGTGATGAGCATTGCATGGTTGTGCAATAAAAGGGCAAGGACATATCCAAACAGCAAGGCCGTGAAACCGATAATTACGGTTATGTTTTGGTTTGAAGTGATTCGCATTCGCAATTCATCGAAAGGGTTAATTCTTCTTTAAAAAGTATTTTGTACATGCTATTATCAAACATTTGCTTTTGTATCAATATTAAACAAACATTGTTTCAGGTGTCAAGGCGCTGCTGAACACTGATATCGTGTTTATAGTGTTCGACGTTCATTATGATCTTCATCGAAAATATCAAAGGCCCATATTCGGTTACCGATAAATGTATCGGTTGCGACCTTTGCGTCGCTATCGCACCGACCAATTTTGCCGCCAATGCGGATGAAACTGTTGAATATGGGTATTGCTATGTGATTAAACAGCCGGATAACGCCCAAGAACACGCTTTGTGTATGGAAGCGGTAAATATCTGTCCGGCCGACGCTATCACAACAGACAGCCATAACCGCTTTACCGGAGGGGAAAAATGAAAAAAATTATAAACATCAGCCTGGGTCCGCATAATGACAACTACGAATTTGAAACTGAGTTTTTAGGTTCGGATTTTCATATCAAACGCATCGGGGTTGACGGTAATATAGACCGCGCTGCCGAAAAAATGCTGGAATGGGATGGCAAAGCGGATGTAATCGGACTGAGCGGCGTCAAATTTCCCAATGCCGTCGGACCGAAATGGCTTAAAGCCAAGCATGCGCGCAACATGGAGATATTAACTTCCAAAATTCAGACGCCTGTTACAACGGGTGATGCATTGCGTAATGTGGCGTTTGAATGGTCACTGCGCCATATTCAATTTAAATTCGGCAATTATTTTAATAACGCCCGGGTGTTGTTCCTTTCCGGCCTGGTGAATTACCGAATTGCCAAAGTGATGTCCGAATTCACCGATAATCTGACATTTGCAGACCCCGTGTTGGAAAATGGGATTTCCAAATTTTTAAATTCCCTTGCGGACCTGGATCGGTATGCCACCGGTATCCATGAAGTGCTTAAATGGATTCCCAGTAAACGGCTGTCATCTTCCGTAACGCCTATCCGTTCGTGGAACGATTATATTATGCGCAAAGCGATCCAAAAGGCGACTGTTATTGTTGTTCCTTATTACGATTTCTATAAACAGCTTGAAAATTGTTCGATTGAAGAGTTGGGCGGGAAAACCGTGATTACAGTGACCGCTTATGATGACCGGGTCACTTTTTTAAAGGAAAGAGGCGTTGATGTTATCATTGATGCAACGCCCAAATTATTTGAGCGCGTTGTGGGATTGTCCGTTCTTGAAGCCATCATTGTCGCTGCATTGGACAAAAAGAAAGAACAGGTGACGGATGATGATTTATTGGAAGTGATCAGTGAACAAAAGATGGACCCCCGCGTGGTGTACCCTTCCGGAAAGGCCAAGTGCATCAATCGCTTTGCCTTTGTCATCCACCCGCTTTCCCAGGCGCAATTAAAAAAAGATAAAACCATTGATTACCTGGCGGCATTCACTCCCCCGGCCTTTTTAGACACTGTGGAGAAATTGGTGGCTTACGCCCCGCCCTGGGTCTATTCCAAAGTCACGGGCATTAAATCTCCCACCGGCGTGGAAGCCGAAGGGTGGCTGATCACGGTTGGCGGAACGCCCAAACAGATGCTGGCGCATGACGCCGAATTTACCTACAAACGACTGCTTCAAGCCGCACGTATGGCCAAACGTATGGGTGCCCAAATTATGGGATTGGGCGCTTTTACCAAAGTCGTGGGTGATGCCGGCGTCACCGTCGCCAAACTTTCCGATATTCCGATTACAACCGGGAACAGCTACAGCGCTTCCGCTGCGCTCTGGGCCGCTGCCGATGCGGTCCGCCGTATCGGAATGATTAAAATTGAGCACGGTCATAAAATTCTGGGAAAAACAATGGTGCTGGGCGCCACCGGCGCGATTGGGTCCGTGTGCAGCCGTCTGCTGGCCAAAGCCTTTACGGAAGTTCATCTGATAGGCCGCAATATGGCCAAACTGTTGGCCCTCAAAGAGTCAATCTCCGAAGAAACGCCGGATGTGAAGCTTCATATCTCCACCCGCGCGGACAAAAACCTGGCGGATATGGATGTGATTGTCACCGCGACTTCGGGGGCGGGTAAAAAAGTGTTGGACATTATGAAAGTAAAACCCGGTTGCGTGATTACCGATGTGGCGCGACCGTTGGATCTTTCGCCTGAAGATGTGGCCAAACGCCCCGATGTGCTGGTCATCGAATCCGGTGAAATCGAGCTTCCGGGAAACCCGGAGATGAAAAATATTGGCCTGCCGCCCAAAGTTGCCTATGCCTGTCTAGCTGAAACCATTGTGCTGGCACTGGAAGGACGTTTTGAAACGTTTACCGTGGGTCGTAATATCCAGTGGGAAAAAGTGCGTGAAATCTACCAATTGGGGCTCAAGCACGGTATGAAACTGGCCGCCATTTCCGGTGTGAACGGGGTGTTTTCTGATGAAGATATTGAACGCGTGGCGGAACTGGCGCGCCAGGCCAAAGCGGATGTGTCTGAAAGGGCTTAAATTCCGGATCGTCCATACAGTTCCTATTGAGTTAGGAATGCGAATTAAATAACTTCCCCATTTGGAGTGCTGACTTCAGTTTGCGTTGCCCGTGACGCAAGCTGAAGCTTGCACTCCTCTTTATTAATATCTGGGAACTAACATATTAAAAGGGTCCTTAAACAAATTTAATTTCTCATTGAATTATACCCAATCCGAGCAAAATTTCTTATCTCGTACAGGAGGTATTAATGTTTCTGGGTCCGGCGTTCGTTTTCCTTTCTATGCAGTTTTGCATGATTTCTGATGAGCTGGCAACTCTGCCCCAACGGTTGAATGCGCCTGCAATCAGGTTTCGGTTTTCGGTGCCGTTTTTTCCTTGGGTTGCGCTTGTTCCAATCGCTTTTTCATCTTTTCCATCTCCTCTTCCAACCGCGGCAAAATATCCTTTTGAATCGTCTCCCGAACTTCATCGCCAGAATGTTTCATCTTCTCAACCAGACGGTCGAATTCGGCTTCAAGCTGCTTGTAGGCTTCACTGTCAGGAATTTTTTCCAACTCTTTGGAAAAGGAATCAAATTGTTTTTGCCAATCACCTAATTGGTCGCCGAACAGTTTCATACCAATGCTCCAGCCGCTGGCAAGTTGATTGAACAATTCCGTTGCGGCTGATGGCTTGACAGAACCGGTGACCGTAGCGCCATCGGCCAATAACATTCCGCCTTTTGCAGTCAGCAGCACTTCAATGGCTTTATGCTGCGCATTTTGCGGATCATCAATGATAAAAAACTGGGAATCCTCGGTCGCTGTATTGGAAAAATTCGGCTGGATGGTGACACTGACAATATAATCACCGGAATCAGCATAATTCACTTTGGTGACGCTACCGATATGATTGCCTTCAAAAATAACCCGATCCTTGACTTCAATGCCCTGTGCCTGGTCAAAACGAATGTTCAGGTTAAGCCCGGTTTCCCAACACCCACCGACCAGGATCAACAAACTGATCAAAATGATAGATTTCTTTAACATGGAACACCTCCTTTGATGCTATGCTTACAAATGCCATAATTTTTGATTTTAATGGTGTCGGTTTCAGGTGTCGGGTGTCAGGTTTGCGCCAAAATGTCCTGAAACCAGTCACCAGCCATTTGTAAAAAAAATACAAAACCTTAAAAAGCCCATTTTAGAATCACCTATTATGACCATGCCTGGTATTAAAAGATATAACGTTTTATTGCCTCGCTTAATCACGTTGTCATTTTTAACATGAAAATTCGGTAAATGGCAACCGGATTCTTAAACATCTACCACATTTTGTTTTGACATTATACCCTTTTGGATATACATTGTATATCATCAAATTCAGGAGGTATGGATATGCAAAACGATATTGAGTTGCAAATTGGGAAATGGGGAAATTCTCTTGGAATAAGGTTCCCTAAGTATATTTCAGAGGTTTTCCAATTGAAGCCAAAAGACAAGATAAGTTGTGCTGTTGAGGATGGAAAATTGATTCTGAAACCAGTGCGTCCTGTCGAGAAGTATACACTTAAAGAATTGCTAGCCAAAGTGGAAGAACCTGGCGAAGAAATATCATGGGGCAAACCTGAAGGAGAAGAAGTTTGGTAAACTATATCCCCAAACGCAGTGATTTTATTCAACTTGATTTCGATCCGCAAGCCGGGCATGAACAAATGGGGAGCCGACCTGCTTTAGTCGTAAGCCACACTTCATTTAACAGGAAGATGGGGGTTGTTTTTGTTTGTCCCATAAGCACCACTGAACGCAAAAATCCGTTTTATGTTCCGATTGATAAACCTGGGAAGGTGAAGGGTGTGATAATGGCAGATCGTTTAAGGTCTCTTGATTATAGGGCGCGAAAAGCGGTTTTCCTTAGCAAATGTCCTGATGTGCTGCTCAAGGAAGTTTTAATGCATATAGAACCGATTTTGTTTTAAGGCCTGAAAAAGGATCTTCCAAATATATTGTTTTGAATAAAACGGTATGATTTCGTTTGGAAGGATGCCAAAGAATGCCTTTTTTA
>JAOZRC010000125.1 GCA_029940345.1 Desulfobacterales bacterium | reverse complement strand
TTTATGTTGGATAAAATGAAACAACCTCAAATTGGTTTTAAAGATTCGATTGCTACAAAGTTATTGAGAATTATATTTGGTATTTATATAACAGTTGCGATTATAGTGACTGTTATCCAACTTGGTATTGAATACTACCATGTGAAAAATAATGTTATTCAAGAAGTTAAAAACCTTCAAATATCCTTTTATTCATCCTTAAACGAGGCTCTTTGGAAATTTGATGAAGACCAAATTAAATCTTTACTGAAAGGAATATGGGAAAATCAGGTAATTGTCGGAGTGAAAATCGACAATCATCTAGAAGAAGGAGATATGAAGACTTTGGGGTGGATCATCGATTTTCATGGAGATTACCAGCTCATCAGTCAGGAAGAACAAGATTGTTTTCAAATAATGAAAGGAGACTTTTGTTCTGAATTAATCGTATACGAATTTCCTTTCAAATATATTGATGAATATAAAAATGAGTATGATATCGGGAAAGGAACTTTTTATTCAAGCAACCAGGTTGTCATCAATCGAATTAAGTATGGCTTTATTCTTATTATTATTAATTCAGTGGTTAAAACATTGGCCTTATGGGTCATCTTTCTATTGGTAGTTCGCAGATTATTGATACGTCCATTGATCGATTTAACTCAAAAAGTGTCGCAAATTGATCCGGAAAATGTGGAATGCGTTGATTTTTCTATCAAAACCGTAGGCCAAAAGGTGGTGCAAATTGACCCGGAAAATGTAGAATGCGTTGAGTCTTCTATCAAAACCGTAGGCCATAATGAATTGAAGATATTAGAAGAAGTCTTTATAAATATGATTCAAAAATTGGTATCAGCTCGAAATAAAATAGAAAGTTACAATCTGCGTTTGGAAGAATTGGTTGAAAAAAGAACTGTGGAACTGAAAAATGTTAATATAAAACTTCAACAAAAACATGATGAACAGCAAGCTATTTTCAATGCATTTCCCGATTTATACTTGTGGTTAAAATCAGATGGAACCATTATTGGCTATCAAACCGGAAAAAAGGACGATTTGTATACTCATCCGGAAACATTCATGGGAAAAAGAATACAGGATGTTTTGCCTCCGGAAATCAGTAAACTTTTTCAAAAGTCCAGGGATGCGATTCTTCAAGGTGAGCCATTAGTCGGTATAGAATACATGTTATCCGTCCCCTCTGGAGAAAAATACTATGAAGCAAGACACTTACCGCTACATGAAGATAAAATAATTATCATTGTGCGCGATATAACCAAGCGTAAGCGGATGGAAGAAAATTTGCATATCGCTAAACAGCAGGCTGAATCTGCCAATCAGGCAAAATCACAATTCCTGGCCAACATGAGCCATGAACTGCGTACGCCGCTCAATGCCATTCTTGGTTTCGCTCAATTGATGGCACATAATCCGCAATTCCCGTCCGAAGATCAGGACAAGCTTGCCATCATTCAGCGGAGTGGGAACCATCTGTTGACCCTCATCAATCAGGTGCTTGATTTCGCCAAAATTGAAGCGGGTCGTATCACCTTGAATGGAGACACATTCGATCTGCATCGTTTGCTTGGTGATTTGAAAGAGATGTTTTCCCTGGGAGCCAGTCAGAAAGGATTGCGTGTATCTGTTGATATTGCGTCTGATGTGCCACGATATGTGTACGCAGATGAGGTGAAATTACGCCAGGTACTCATCAATGTGTTAAACAATGCCATGAAGTTCACGCAAGAAGGTGGGGTGGCCGTACGAGTCACATCCAGTCTTCAGGATCCGGCCACCCGTATTCATTTTGACATCGAAGATACTGGCGCCGGTATTGCTCCGGAGGAAATGGATTCTCTTTTCGAAGCCTTTGCCCAAACTGAAACCGGACGGCAGGCTCAAGAAGGAACGGGTTTAGGCTTGCCCATCAGTCAAAAGTTTGTGCAATTGATGAAAGGGGACATCACGGTCACCAGTGACGTGGGGTGTGGAACGCATGTTCTGATTGATATTCTGGTCACCGTTGATAACGATACAGATGTTGAGAGCCCACATCCGATTCGTCGTGCCATTGCGTTAGAACCAGAGCAACCCCGGTATCGTCTGCTGATTGTTGATGACAAACCTGACAATCGGGCATTTTTGCTCAAACTCCTTAATCCCTTTGGATTTGAGTTACGCGAAGCGACCAATGGACAGGAAGCCATTGACATCTGGAAGGAGTGGGAGCCGCACCTGATCTGGATGAATTTGCGGATGCCGGATATGGGAGGCTATGAAGCGATAAAATATATTCAATCGCACAGCAGGCATCTCCAATCACACATTCAGCCGGTTATTATTGCCGTTACGGCCAGTGCGTTTGAAGAAGAACGCAAGGTGGCTTTTGCCAAGGGCTGTGATGATTTTTTGCGGAAGCCCTTTAAAGAATCGGAGATCATTGAGCTGCTCTGCAAACATCTTGGTGTACGGTTTATATATGAAGATGCGGAAACGGAAATTAAAAAGGCGGCGAATGTTGATCCACTATCAATATCGATATCCAGGAAAGCCCTATCCCAAATTCCCGACGACCTATTGAACAGGCTGAAGCAGGCTGTTTCCATAGCAGATATGATCAAAGTGGAATCTGTCATTGAGGAGATTCGAGAGGTAAGTTCGGAACTTGCCGACGGCTTGTTTGCGCTTGCATATGATTTTGAATATGGAAAAATCGCCCAAATGATTGAAGAAACATTATTTCATTTTTCTAATGAATCATAAACATGCGATCATGTAAAAGAACTGAATAATAAAGGAAGTGGCAATCCGATTGTTTAAAAACAGCCAGCCAACCAATCGCTCAACCGATTTTTCAAAATGCTCCACTTTGTTACGCATTTTGAAAACCGGTTAGCTTACAGTTATCTATTTAAAATATTTTTCATGAAAAACGTTTTTAATTATATAAAAAAACTTGGTTTCGATAGATGGTTTCAGGATAATATTGATCCCGGGAAATTGGCCGAGTTTGAAATAGCAAGAGTGATTGCTGTTCATAAAGATAGCTATATTGTCTCAAATGGGGAAAATGATGTTTTTGCGGAACTACTTGGGAAAATGACGTATAGCGCTGTTTCTCCCACTGATTATCCGACTGTCGGAGATTGGGTTTTAGTTCATTTTTATGATGATGATAATTTTGCGATTATTCATGAGATTCTGCCAAGAAAAACTTTATTAAAAAGAAAAACTTCAGGGAAAAACATAGATTTCCAGTTGATTGCTGCAAATATTGACACCGCCTTTATTATTCAATCAATGGATTCAAATTATAATCTTCGGCGCTTGGAACGATATCTGGTCATGATAAATGAAAGCAATATCCAACCGGTCGTGTTATTGAGCAAAGGCGACTTGGTAACTCCTGAAGAAATCGAGGGCAAGATCACTGATATTGAAAATCTAATGCCGCAGTTACAAGTACAATCGTTTAGCAATAAAAACGGAATTGGTCTGGAAAAAGTGAAAGACCTTCTTGTTTATAGTCAAACATATTGTTTGTTGGGTTCTTCAGGCGTCGGCAAGACAACCTTATTAAATAACTTTATTGGTGAGACACTATTTGAAACCAAAACAATTAGAGAAAAAGATAGTAAAGGCCGGCATTGCACAACACAACGTCAATTAATAAGGTTGAATTGTGGGGCAATGGTAATTGACAATCCGGGTATGCGGGAACTCGGAATCTTGTCAGTAGAATTAGGCCTTGATGAAACATTTTCAGAAATAATCGACTTATCAAAAAAATGTAAATTTAACGATTGCACTCATGTCAATGAGAAAGGCTGTGCTGTACTAAATGCTATACGAAAAGGTCAATTGGCTGAGAAAAGATACCAAAATTTCATAAAAATGAACAAGGAATCTATCTACAATGAAATGTCATATCTGGAAAAAAGGAAAAAAGATAAGCAGTTTGCAAAGTATTGCAAAACTGTTATGAAACAGAAAAAAAATATAAGATAGGGACTGATTATAACGGATTTGGGGGGGAAGATATTTTGAGTCATTTTTGCTTGTATTGCCTTGCGATAAAGGCTCTGTACTGATTATAGCTAAAAGTTACCGATTTGGCATATGTGTTCGTTTTTCTTCTATATGTGGAACATTTCCGGCGCATTGCGCTATTATTGGCTTCAACGTGGTTGGCGTGTGTTTCCGCATCTGAAATATTATTATAAGTTTCAGGATGTTGCGGACATGTTGTCTGGTATAAGGGTTTTTTGCGACCTTTCTTATGTGCTTGGGAGCCTTTGTTTCATACCCTCACGGTAACTCCTTTTTTCAAGGTTTTTCGGGGGCGGCCAGGTTTACCGGTTCGTAAAAGCCCATGGCATATTTCAAAAAGTGTTTTTCCATATCGTCGTTCCCCATCTGTCAGCAGGGTTATGTCTCCCGTTTGATCAATAAGTTTTGCCAGCATCCGGATAGCTTTTTCGAAAAACTCCCTGTCCTTCTTACCGCAACTCAGTTCCCAAATGAATCGGCTGGCTCTGTCCATGAGAACGATGGTCTGACCGGAAGATTCCTCTGCAGGGACATTTTTTTTTACTTTCGTATAAAATTCATCGCCTTCGATAACTGATCGGATAAACGTATGTACCATTGAATAGATGAATAACGTGTGATACTGATCTGAAAATTTTCGTTCCCTGGAAAGGAGGGTGTTTTTAGCAACTTTGTAGGGACTACCAGACTGTGAACAGGATGGATGGATGGAACATTCACTTTACCAAACCGATTCGAGGTGATTGGGAGGTAAGACATAACTTTTAATAATCGCTTATTAGAAAGGGAATTATTTTGACAATACTTAAGAGTTTTATTAAATATCGAAAGTGTGTAATTCACGACCGTCGGTTAATGCACTAAAGTAAGTCGGGTTAGCGATAGCGTAACCCGACAATATTGCTTGTTGATGTCGGGTTGTGCTATCCTTAACCTGACCTACTACTTAGTATATGCTAACCGAATTCTTAATGAACTTCAATACATATAACGGATTGAAATAATGAAATCAAACCCTGATACAGTTGTCCAAACCGGGAAACTGGGAACGTTCGCCGGTGTATTCACTCCCAGTGTGTTAACCATCCTGGGTATTATTCTTTTTTTGCGCATGGGGTATGTGGTGGGCGCGGCCGGATTGGCGCACGCCCTGATTATTATCGCCATCGCCAACCTGATATCGGTGCTGACCAGCTTCTCATTGGCTGCCATCGCCACTAACTTGAAAGTCAAAGGCGGCGGCGATTATTATCTGATATCGCGCACGCTGGGCGTTGAATTCGGAGGAGCGCTGGGGTTGGTGTTGTTTTTAGCGCAATCCGTTTCGATCGCTTTTTACTGTATCGGTTTCGGAGAAGCGGTTACGGCGTTATTGCCCGAATCGGCTGTGTATATGCCCCAACTGATCGCAGCCTGTGCCGTGGCTTTCCTGTTTATTTTGGCTTGGTCAGGCGCTGACTGGGCCACTCGTTTTCAATATGGCGTCATGCTAATTCTCTGTTTAGCGCTCGCTTCCTTTTATATTGGCGGACTGAGCCGGTGGAACCCTGTTTTACTTGCCCAAAACTGGAGCGCTCGTGGGGAACATTTCAACTTCTGGATTTTGTTTGCCCTTTTTTTCCCCGCGGTCACCGGTTTCACTCAGGGCGTCAGTATGTCCGGCGATCTTCGCTATCCGGGGAAAAGTTTGCCTATGGGCACTTTCTTGGCGGTCGGCGTATCTGTTTTGGTCTATTTTTCCGCGGCTGTTATTTTTGCGGGCGCACTGCCCGGCGACTTAATGATCAATGATTACGGTGCGATGCAACGGGTTGCCCGTTGGCATGTTTTTATTGACGCCGGTGTGATTGCGGCGACGTTGTCGTCGGCCATGGCATCGTTTTTGGGAGCGCCCCGAATACTTCAATCACTGGCCCAAGACCGTGTGTTTGCCTTTCTGACGCCGTTTGCAAAAGGGGTCGGGCCGCTGGGAAATCCACGACGCGGTGTACTGTTGTCGGCCGGTATCGCCCTGGCAACCATCGCGTTGGGACAACTGGATATGATTGCGCGGATTGTGTCCATGTTCTTTTTGATATCTTACGGGCTGCTTAACTATGCCACCTATTATGAAGCCAGCAGTGCCAGTCCCTCTTTTCGTCCTCGTTTCCGGTGGTATCATTACCGTATCAGCCTGATCGGCTTTTTCGCTTGTGCGGGTGTTATGCTGGCCATAGACTTTAAAACCGGCCTGGTCGCTATTGCCATTTTATTTGGCATTTTTCAATATCTTAAACGCACTGCCGGGCCTTCCCGTTGGGCCGACAGCCAGCGTTCCTACCATTTGCAACGGGTGCGTTCCAATCTACTGGCGGCGGCTGCGGACACCGAGCATCCCAGGGATTGGCGTCCTTACCTGTTGGCGCTGTCCGATAATTCTAAGCGACGCGGTCAATTGCTGCGTTTTGCTGCTTGGATGGAAGGCGGCAGCGGCATGACCTCGGCAGTACGTTTTTTAGTCGGCCAAGGGCTTAAAATGCTTAAATTGCGGGCTGAAGCCGAAGTGGATTTACGCCGGGATTTGGTCAGGCATGATTCCAAAGCGTTTCCGTTGGTAATAACAGCGCCCAGTTTCCAGGCAGGTCTCGAAGTCACCCTCCAGGCGTTCGGCATCGGGCCGGTGCATGCCAATATTATCCTGCTCAATTGGCTTGAAGCGTCTGGTCCGTTGCGCTCAATGAAGGCGTCTGTTTATGGCGGCAATTTGCGCAATGCTTTCCGTCAGGGCTGCAATATTGCAGTCTTACATGCAAAGGAAAAGCAGTGGGAGCAGCTTAACGCAATTCCACCCAAAGAACGCCAAATCGATGTCTGGTGGTGGGATAATAAAACCGGCCGGTTGATGCTGATGCTGGCCTACCTGCTGACATGCGGTGATGAATGGGATGGGGCTGCGATACGGGTTTTGGCGGCTGATTATGAAACCGAATCAGAGGAAAACTTAAACGCATTGCGGCAAATGCTTGAAGAAGCCCGGATTGAAGCCAAATACCAAATTGTCGCCGAAGCAGATACCAAACGGATGGCTGCCGAATCCTGGGAAAGCGCTTTGGTGTTGCTGCCGTTACGACTCAAAGGCGATCAACCCCGTGATCCTTTTGGCGGTGACGCAGATCGCCTTTTAGCTCAATTGGGTGTAACGGCGCTGGTTTTGGCTGCTGAAGACCTTGATTTGGATGCCGCGCCCGAAGAGGGTGCCGCCGGCGAACTGGCCCGCGCCTTAGATCAATTGGAACACGCCCAAAGACGGACGGAACGATCCCAAAAGGCGGCAGCCGAGGCTGCCGCAATCGCTGAAAAGAAAATCGATGCGATTCAATCCGATGGCGGGAAAATTGATGACGATTTGATTAAAAAAGTGCGTGAAGCGCTGAAAGCCAGGCGGAATGCGG
This sequence comes from Desulfobacterales bacterium, assembly GCA_029940345.1. GTDB lineage: Bacteria > Desulfobacterota > Desulfobacteria > Desulfobacterales > JAUCGF01 > JAUCGF01. The sequence continues at coordinate 3,209 of JAOZRC010000125.1, read as the reverse complement.
AAAAAGCGGCCCGGCGTGCCATTAAAGAACAGGTTAAATCGGAAGATGCCGCCAAAATGGCCGAAGCCCTTGGGGCGCCGGTTGAAGCGGACCCGGATGATTCGCTGGCGGAAAGGAAATATTGAGTGGCAATACCAAATCGGGCCGCAGGATGTGAATTTATACATTTGCAGCCTCCTTTCAGGTTGCAGTCAGGAGAAAAATTATGATTTCTTAAACAGGGGGATGCTGTAATTGCCTCCGTACATCCGGAAAATAGCGTTAATTCCTTGGTGATCGGAGAAATAAATGTCCTCTTTCAGTGTCATTATGAAGGATGCCTTAATACCTCCGTTTTTTGTTTTTCAGGGAAATTTGGGCATCCTTCATTCGGTATCAAAAGTAGTTTACACATTTTAAGGAGTGCGAAAATTCATTTTCGCACTACCGCGAGCGAAGCAATCTGAAAAAAAAGCCGTATGAATATGAAAATTCATGCGGCTTTAAGCAATGAAACAAATCACCTGAAAAAGGTTACACTCATTTGATTTGTTATTTTTTATTCCGGCCGGTGTTGGAACAAGATAAGTCATTCAGTCAGGTCTTCTGTGTCTTCGTTTTCATCAATTTCATCAATTTCGTCATTATCATCTTTTTCAGTCACGCGAGCCGCACCGGAGACTTTTTCCCCAGGCGCCATACCCATAATTTTAACGCCTTGGGTATTGCGGCTGATCAGCGAAACCCCTTTGGCAGGAGTTCGAATAAGCTTGCCGTTGTCGGTCATCAGCATGAGATCGTCATCTTCATCCACAAGCAAAATGGACACGACCAGACCATTGCGATCGCTGGTTTTGATGGTAATAACTCCCTTGCCGCCGCGTTTATGGATGGGATATTCATCAATCGGCGTCCGTTTGCCATAGCCGTTTTCCGTGATTGTAAACAGCATCAGACCGTGGCTCTGAACCTCCATGCCGATAATGCGGTCTTCAGGTGCCAGTCTGATTCCCAAGACGCCGCGGGCAGGACGACCGGTGGGACGCACATCGGATTCCTTAAAACGGATCGTCTGTCCCATTGCCGAACTTAAAAAGACATTCATGGAACCGTCTGTGATGCGCGCGGCGATCAACTCATCACCGGGAACCAGGTTAAGTGCGATAATGCCGCCTCCCCGTGGACGACTGTAAGCCATGATATCCGTTTTTTTGACCAATCCGTTTTTGGTGGCCATGGTAATAAAATAGCCGGGTTCATAAGACGGTGCAGCCATAACAGTGGCCAATTTTTCATCTTTTTCAAAATTCAGCAGGTTCACAATCGCTTTGCCGCGGCTGGTCCGGCCGGCTTCCGGAATTTCATAGACTTTACTCCAATACACACGGCCCAGATTCGTGAAAAAAAGAAATGTGTGATGGGTGGAGGCCACAAAGAGATGCTCAACAAAATCCTCATCTTTTGTGCCCATGGCGATCTTACCTTTGCCGCCCCGCAGTTGATTCTGATATAGCGTCAGCGGATTACGTTTAATATAACCGGTCCGGGAGATGGTGACGACCATGTCTTCTTCGGTAATCATATCTTCAAGCGTGATTTCCTTTGTTGATTCAACGATGCGGGAGCGGCGCTGATCTGCAAATTCATCCCGAATTTCATTGAGTTCATCTTTGATTATTTTTTCGACAAGCAGTTCACTGGCCAGGATTTCTTTAAGCCGCTTTATCTCCAGAATTACGTCCTGTAATTCTTCGATTATTTTTTCCCTTTCTAACCCGGTCAGTCGTTGTAAGCGCATATCCAGAATTGCTTGCGCTTGTATTCGTGTTAAATCAAACGTTTGCATCAAACTGTCCCTGGCTTCGGCGGGCGATTGGGATGCCCGAATCAGGGCGACGACTTCATCCAGATGGTCTAGCGCAATTTTTAAGCCTTCAAGAATATGGGCGCGCGCCTGGGCTTTGTTCAATTCATAAAGCGTCCGCCGAATGATGATTTCTTTGCGATGTCGGATAAAATGCTCTAAAATTTCTTTTAGTGCTAAAATTTCCGGTCGATTGTTTACAACGGCCAGAAAAATGATGCCGAACGTATTTTCCATCTGGGTGTGTTTAAACAATTGATTGATTACAACTTCGGCAATTTGGTCTTTTTTAAGCGCAATCGCAATGCGCATACCTTCGCGATCCGATTCGTCTCTAACAAAGCGTATTCCTTCAAGTTGTTTGGTTTTAACCAGACCGTCAATTTTTTTTATCAATCTGGCTTTGTTCACCTGGTAGGGCAATTCTGTAACGACAATCGTATCAAGGCCAGTGCGGCGATCCGTTTCAATATCCACCTCGGCCCGGATACGAATAACCCCGCGACCTGTTTTATAGGCACTATAAATGCCGCTGACGCCGTATATGATTCCGCCTGTGGGAAAATCCGGTCCGGGGACGAATTCCATGAGTTCTGGCAATGTTATTTCAGGATTATCAATCAGTGCAATGATAGCGGCCGTAATCTCTGACAGATTATGAGGTGGAATATTGGTTGCCATGCCCACGGCAATACCGGAAGAGCCGTTAATCAGCAGATTGGGCAATTTGGACGGCAATACCGTGGGTTCGGTGAGGGAATCGTCATAATTCGGAACCCATTCCACCGTGTCTTTATCCAAGTCGATCAGCATCTGATGGGCGATGCGCATCATCCGGATTTCGGTGTAACGCATGGCCGCGGGCGGATCGCCATCGACCGAACCGAAATTACCTTGTCCGTCAACCAACGGATATCTTAACGAAAAATCCTGGGCCATACGGACAATCGTATCATAAATCGCCGAATCACCATGAGGGTGATATTTACCCATTACATCACCGACAATGCGGGCCGACTTTTTGTAAGGCTTATTCCAATCGTTCCTGGACTCCTGCATAGCAAACAAGATACGGCGATGCACCGGTTTCAGTCCGTCACGTACATCCGGCAAGGCGCGGCCGATAATCACGCTCATGGCATAATCAAGGTACGATTTTTTCATTTCGCTCTCGATACTGACTCCGGAAATTATCTCTGCGGGCATAGTATTAACCTGTCTTAAAGGTTGTTTTTAATCGTAAATCCTAATCTTAACGATTAAAAATTAAAGCGTAAATCGGGAAGCTATTTCGGGCATCCTTCATTGAGCGGTTCACATTTTTAGCCGGAGTGCCAAACTTAGAGCCTGTTTGGCAGTTACAAGT
>JAOZRC010000124.1 GCA_029940345.1 Desulfobacterales bacterium | reverse complement strand
CTTTGTCGATACCCCGTCCGCTTGCGGCGGGGTTATTCATTTTTATAAAAATAACGACATCCTTTTAAATGGGGAGTGAACGGTTACATCCTGTTTGTAAATGATGATCAGGCCTGGCAAATTATTTCGTTAAAAGAAACGGACTTTGCCCACCGGTTTTTATTAAAAGGTGGGCAAAAGGCTTGTTCCGTTAACGAAGTCTATGGCTTTGCATAATCATTATCTATAAACCAGGTGAGTGCGAAAACGTTTGCCCACCCTACAAAAAAAAGTGCGATTGCACAGGTTGAAATATTTCGGATAATAGTTATATTTTATTGACATCAGCAAATGTTTCGTATACCAAACTCAATATATTTAAGCGAAAAAATTTGGTTAAGGGATTTAAAATATGCTAAAACTAAACATGCGGCAAATGCGAGATAACCAATCGGGTGTCATTAAAGCCATTCGTACCAATAGTGAATTGGGTCAAAGAATTCGCGATATGGGTCTGGTGCCCGGAACCCCGATTAAAATCCAGGGGCGTGCGCCACTATATGATCCGGTGGCCTTGCGCGTAATGGGGTTCACGTTAACGTTACGCAACAGCGAAGCGGATTTCATTGACGTGGAAGTGGATGAATAAAAGGGTGCTGCCATTGCTTTCGTCGGAAATACAATGGGAGTGCTTGTGAGGTGATTTTTATGGAAAATTTTATTGTTTTTATTGTAATCGGAGCCGCCGCTGTCTATCTTGGTCGACTTTTTTATCAAAAATATCAGCAAACGATACATTCAGACCGTAATAGCTGTAATTGCGGTTGCTCATCTTGTAACATCCCCCAAAATTTGTCAGACGAATGCGGCAAAAAAATGTAACCGTTTACTCCCCCCTCTGAGCGGAACGGCTTTCCGCCCTACATGATCGCAGCCGCATGTGAGTGTGTGGCGCGGGAAGCTGTCCCGCGTCGTTCATAGCCGCATGCGTTTCCCAGCCTGCATTGAACTCCGATTTTTTTTAAACACGATATTCAGCGTACCTTCATTTATCAAAGTGTTTCCTATTTGCCTTTCAAAATAGTTCTGATCTGATCAATAGAAAGTTCCACCTCATCTTTTTCGTCTATTTCCTGCCGACAGATCACCATCATGTAAAACGGGCTTTCATCATCAAGCAAAAAGCGGCGCAGTACAACTTTATCGGTATAATTGATGTCCATGGAGATATAGCTGGCATCTTGTTGATTGAGTACTTTGCCGGCTTTTTCCAAGGCATCCCCTAGCACAACCGTAAAGGCGGCTAAAGCATCTTCATCCACCGGACTATTAAAAACAGCTAAAGAGAGGCCATCGGAATCCGCAACCACAGCCCCGCTGAATCCGCCCCGCTTGCACATGGCCACAACGGTGTTTTCCAACAAATCGCCTCGGTAAAGCGGCTCATCGCTCATTGGTTCCGGAGTCGTATAAACGGGCTGTGTTGACGCTATCGGAGCCGATTGGGGCACCCGCATTTTTGGTACGTCAGCATATTGTTGGGGAATTGTCGATGCAGGCAGTTGATGGTAATAAGGCGTCGCCACCGCGGCCTGATCGATCAGATTCCCAAGAAGCGTAACGGCTTCATAAATCTCAGAAGAGTCCTTCAGCGTATTCATCGCCAACACCTCCCATATTTTTCTGAATTTCCCTTATTTTTAATTCGGTCGCCAAATCAATATAAGCGCGAGCGATGTTTTGCGCCTCGGGCAGCAAACCCACGGGAATCGCCTTTATACTGGCCTGTTCAACCTTCTCATCAAAAGGTATCAGCGTGTTAAAAAATACCGTAGGGGGGAACTGTTTCATAATTTCGTTGTAAACTTCTGTCTCCGATGTTTTATTTCCGGTAAACATATTTATCAGCATACCCTCGATGCGCAGAGACGGATTGAGTTTATCCCGAACCCGATTGATCAGTTTCAGGAAACTGGGGATTGTTTTTACAACGATGCTACGACAGTTAATCGGAATAATGATGCTATGGCTCACTGTCAAAAGAGCCGTTACAATACCTCCTAAGCCGGCGGGTGAATCTAATAGAATATAATCAAACCCTTTGGAGATAGATTGGATAATGCGTCCTAGGTTGCCTCGCAATGCTTCTTTTTCCATAAAAAGCACATCTTCCGGTTCGATTGCTCCGATACCGACCACAGACATGGTTTTGTCCCTGGTCGGAATAATAACATCCTTCGGACTGGCATCATTTTTAATAAGATTGATAATACCTAAGTTCGTACGTTTTTTTAAATTGCTGGCAACCGCGATCCCTCCTTGAGGATCGCCATCTATAATCATAACCTTTTGACCCAGTTGATTAAGACTGAAGCCAAGATTCAGCACCGTTGTTGTTTTACCAACACCGCCTTTATGGCTGGCGATTGCAATAATTTTATTCATCATTATCTCCATCCGTAGGAAAAACAGTTATTTCAATGCTTTAAGCTTCCCTTTTTTAGTAGCTGCTATCAATACATTGAGGTTTTCTTTTAAATCATCTTCCATCATAATTAACATATCATAAAAAGTGACGACCGATTTTGTTTTAAACTTTTCAATTGAAGGGAAAGCAGATAAATCATAAGCAAATTGCAGCGGGCTGTTTTTGCCCCTGATGTGTTTAAGAATGTCTTTAATTTCATCCACATAAGCAAGCACATTCATTAGCTCTTTCATTATGGGTCGTGGTGCTTTTGTAATTTTGCCAGGCAATGTATCGAAATCAACCGAAAAAACCCCTTTTTCAATCAAAAACAAGCGATAAAGGGCTTGTTTATCGGTGAAATCACCATAACGAGCGAAAACGAGCTGGCCTTTTTCAATAAAAATTTCGCCTTTCATATCTTTCAGGTGAATAACAGCCGTTTTAATGCCAACTTCCATATTTTGCATCAGTTCAACCAGGTTGATATCCGCAAGATCACCATTCATAACGCCTTCAGATCTTTGATAACGTTCTGTGCGCCGCAATACGGCTTTGATGCGTGCCAGAAGTTCAGCACTATTAAACGGTTTGGTGATATAATCGTCCGCACCGAGTTCCAAGCCTTTTATTTTAAGATATTGTTGATTCAGACAGGTTAAAATAATGACAGGAATATCTTTTAAAGACGATCTTTTACGTATCTCTTCAAGGGCTTTAAATCCATCCATTACCGGCATTTGAATATCTAATAAAACAATTTCGGCCTTTTGGGTTTCCAGCATCTCTAATGCCTCAACACCATTTAAGGCGTTCAGGATTTTAAAACCGGCAAGTCCGAGGTAGCCTCCAAGCATCTCATGCTGTAACGGGTCGTCATCAACAATCAGAATCGTATAGCCACTCATAAAGCAAGTGTAAAGTTTTAAGTGTAAAGTTTTAAGCTATTCCATAACAACCGGTAACTTACAAGAACTTATGGCTTTAGAAACGTTTCGTTAAACGAAACGTTGCAGTCACCTGATTATCAGTCATCACTGGGAATGAAAAAAAAATCTTCCATCAGATCAATGCCGCAAACAAGCGTATCGACCCATTCAATAAAACGGTTTACCATCTCCTTGTCGGGAAAAATAGCGCCATGCTGGGGAGCGATTATATCGATATCCATCGTTCTAACCGTACTCACCCACATTTTAAGCGCCTTGGTTGCCGGCATATACCGTTTATGAAATGCTTCCATGTAGTCGATATGCGCATCAAAGTCATCAACGGTGTCATATAGATTTCCCAATGATGCACCCAAATCGCCAGAATAAAGAATTTTTGAAATCGGATCATACACCTGGAAATTACCAGCCGAATGGAGGAAATGAGCGGGGATGATCATAAGCGGATCACCCCCCAAGGTTACCGTCATGCCTTCATCCGGAATCGGTTTGATCCGATTAACGACAAGTTCCTCAACACCGAAGTGAGGAATAAAGCGCATCCATAGCGTTGAAAGAAAAGCATCTGCATCCGTTGTCATCAGCCATCCGTTCGCTGCCGCTAAAATATCCGGATCCTGATGGGAAAAAAACAGGTACTGTAAATTATTTATCTGAATAACGGAGGCGACTTGCGGCAGCAATTGGGAATAAATCTTGTGTCCGCCAGGATCAAGAAGCATACCTTTACCACTGTTGACAATGAGATGTTGATTGGACTGCACCATCGTCCCGGTGGATAAATCGTCGACCATCACATTTTTATGGTTGCCGGTTTCAAACAACGTTTTCATGGGGTTACCTCATAGAATGTAAGGTGTTAAGATAAAATATTTTTAACTTTTTCGGCCGCGCGTGATAAGTCAAGAAAAATAAGACCTAGTTTCGCTTCCTTACGCGTCATGGCCAGCAAGGCAGAATGATCTCCGGCATTCATTATAATAATATAGCCGTGTTCCCCTTTAACAAAAATCTGCTGTAATTCACCCCGTTGCAATTCCATTGCGGTTCGGCTGCCCATGGATAACATCACCGCGCTCATGGCTGCGATACGCGTCTCTTCGAGTCCCTGGGGCAATGAACTCGCAATGATCAGGCCATCTTCGGAAACCACAGCGCAAGCCTCAATGTCGGCGCTGCTTGATTGAAGATCGGAAAGTGCAGTGTTTAATTCATCCGTGCGTGACATGAATCCCTCCTGATAATCATAGTATTCTGATATTGGTTTTTCCAGGCTGCGCCTGCAAGCTGAATCTCGCACACCGCTATTCCGGAAAAATCAAAATCAGACCAGTATAGTAATTATTCGACGATGCGATTTATTCACAACGCCTTTTTCAAATAGCGTATAAGCCCTGCTCATCAATATTCAATCGTACACACTAACAGATACTATTTCAAGAGGAATTTGACAATTGTTTAAATGAGTGCTAAAGAAAAAGAAAATTATCAATTCAGTTCAATTGTTAAGGGTTAAATTTAGCCCGCTTTATGTTATGTTCCTAAACTTTAAATGAACGTCCCGCCTTTTCATCCTCCTGCATGGGAGTGTTCCGGTTAACGAACTTTTCATCTGGCTATTAGCCCTATTTTTTCAATACCGGTAAACCATTAAACTTAATATGTTCGGGCATAATTAGCTTTGGTGGTATAGGCTTTCAAATATTCAACAATTTATGCGGGCAGCCGTTATTTAGTACAGAAAGCGATTCATGAGCAGTTATCAAGATATTTTAAAAAAAGTATTTTTTTTCAACATGCTCTCTGATGACGATATCAAAGCGATTCAGAGTGTTTGTCGGGAGAAACGGTATCTGGCCGGTGAAATCGTAATTTCCGAAGGTTCGGTCGGAAATAACTTTTATATCATTATTAAAGGTGGTGTGGAAATATGGAAACACTATGGCACTCCTGAACAGGATCTCGTTGCGGCCTATGGACGCGGCCAATTATTCGGAGAGATGGCGCTGATTGATCAATACCCGCGTTGTGCAACGGTAGTGACGCACAAACCATCTGATTTGCTATATATCACCCGGGATGATTTCAACCGGGTGATAAAAGCGTCCAATCCGATTTCGCTTTCAATCATGCGGTCCATATCTGACAAGGTTCGGGAAAGTAATGAACGCTATATAGAAGATCTGAAAGCACGCAATCACTTATTAACTTTGACCTGTGAACAGTTGCATCAGGAAGTCGAAGAACGGGAAAAAGCGGAAAAAGCGCTTTTACAGGCTAATGCCAAACTGGAACAGCGGGTAACGGCGCGTACGGCCGAGTCAGTTGAGAGTAATTCCCGTTTAAGCCAGGAGATTGAAGACCGTAAGCTTTTGCAACGCCAACTTCTTCGTTCGGACAGACTGGCCGCCACCGGGCAATTGGCCGCCTTCATCGCACACGAAATCAATTCCCCTCTCCAGGCAATTACAACTTTGCTTTCCACCTTGATGTCTGAATACCAAACTGACCATGAACTACTAAGCAGCTTTGAGATATTCAAAGGCGCAGTCCATAATATTCGCAACACCGTTCAAAAATTGCTTGATCTCAATCGGCCTTCCCAAGAAAAAAAACAGCCCGTGAACATTAATAAAATTATTGAAAAAACGATGTCATTGGTGAAAAGTCAATTGAAAAATGCCAAAATAAAGCTGATTTCGGACCTCTCCCCGAACCTTCCTATCTTAATCGCATCTCCTCAACAGTTAACGCAATGTTTGTTAAATTTGATTAATAATGCCAATGAGTCGATTTGCGGATTTTCTGATGCGACTGAAAGTAAGCGCCCCCAAATCCAAGCGGATACGACCGGAACTATCGGCCAAATAACGATCCGAACATTATCAGACCATGGGCATATAATTATCAGGGTTGCGGATAACGGGCCTGGGATCGCAACCGAAGCGATGGCGCATCTGTTTGATCCTTTTTTTACCAATAAAAAACGTATGGGCATTGGCGTCGGCCTGTCGGTGAGTTTTGGCATTATCGAAGACCATCACGGAACTATCAAAGCTGAAAATTCACCTCAAGGCGGAGCTGTTTTTATAATTAAGCTACCGGTTCGCTTCAATGATGAATAGCCATTTTTGTTCTATCATATAGATTTTCGGGAAATAACCTGCCAGATGACATATCTTCGAGCCTGTTTGAAAAGTCAGCAACTAGCTTCAAACGAATAAGAACGACTTATCAAACATGTGCTTAAATAACATCCATAGGAGCCATTCATGGGTATGTTCGATATTTTAAAAAGAAAAGCCAAAAAGCCGAAAAGTAAAACAGCCCCATTTCAATATGAATCATCGCAGAACCCGGCTTCCTTAATAAGTGCATCCGTGAAATCCGATAAAGACAAAGAAAAATCGGATAATTCTTTTCAAGCAGATACAGATGAAGCTGACAGCTCGTCTGAAAAAGGGCATGATGATGCCAAAAGCCATTCAACTGCGATTGCTTCGGAGAGTGAAAATGCCTCAAAATATAAAAGTGCTTATGAAAATATTAAAATGGATCTGGGACAACGGTTGCAACCTCCGGATCAGATTGTGCGAAATCGGTTTTGTGAAAAAGATAACCTGGGAATCCGAATTCGGAGCATGACTGAGGCGGACTCTGAAAATTTTAAAAACGCACCATTTGAAAAAGAGGCGCAACAACAGTTCCAACCGTATATTCGTTACCTGTTCACAAGCGGTGAAGATGCTCGTGATGCTTTGTTGGGACTGAATTTTATCCATGAAGCGGAGGATACCGGCAACCTGATCTGCACTGAACCGCTTACCTTTGGGTACTACCGTCTGGAAAATGGAAAATATGAAGCTTACATTGGCGGCCGGCACTTGACCCTGCCTTTTTGGAAGGCCGCCAGGGAAAGCTTCGCAGTGCATAATGGCCGGATTAAAAATGAACAACGGCCTGATACGGAGTTCAATTTAAAGTACGAACGCGGGATGACGTTATCTGAACGTGTAACCAAAATCAGGGAATATTCGCAGTTGAATTCCGGACAGACCGAGTTCTATTCGATCTACGAGGCGCCCAATGGCATCATTGCTCAAGCATTTTTGAAACAAAAGCAAAATATGGTTACAAAATCTGATTGGTATATCATTGTCAAAACACCGGATGGAGATTTCTGGCGTGATATTGACGGTATTTATCAAAAATGAACCTTTAACTCGAAAGTTACAAGTTTTAAGTTACGAGTTTAAAGTTATAAGCTCATCAGTCATAAGTTTTTGTAAGTTACTGAAATTATTAATACTGTAAAATAGCTAAAATTTTCAGTTTCAATGCCATATCCGATTTGGACAACATGTTATGAAATAATTTGAAACTTGAAACTTAAAACTCACAACATGCCAACCAAGCCTAAATTAAAAGTGATTCAAGGCGGTCTGCAAAGTGAAACCTTTTGGGGATATGTGCACATTGTAGCCGCACCGCAACATGCGCAGCCTTTTAGCATTGATGCGATTGCCGCGGAAGAAGACACGTTTCTGGTCTTGAGTGCCGAAAAAACAGTGCGCATGCCGTCTGAACATATTATTCGTACTATGACCAAGATTATTGAAACTTTACCGGTTACGCCGGGAAGCGTGGTGGTAAAAAGTGGCTGCCCCGTACGTTTGCTTGCCATCGTCCATGATCTGAACCGGGAGACTTCATGGCGTGAAGATTGGATTTCCCGGGCTTTGGACCTGATTTTCAGAGAAACTGCAACACGCAACTTGCATTCCGTCGCTCTTCCGCTTTTAGGGGCGGTTTTCGGCACCTTTGACATTCAACGGTTCGTTAATTTGCTCAAAGATACTTTAAAGCGTATCCCTCCGGGCGGATTGAAACGTTTGTGGCTGATTGTTCCTCAAGGTGCCAGCCGAGGAATTATTCAGATGTTTAAATCTGAATCCTAAGGCGTAAAAGCATTTACAAATACAAATTGATTCGATATACAAACATACTGTTTAAATATATTTATTGATAATCAGATTTCATTCAAAGAGGTTTCTATGGGAAAAAAAACTTTGTTCAGATCCACTTCCAAAAAAAAAAGAAAAACCGGATTAGGCAACCCCAAACCCAAATTGGCAGCTAAATCTGGAAAAAGGGCGGTTGCAGCGGCTGATGCTGAAAAAATGATCGCCGTAAAAGCGGTGAATCATGCCAACCAACCTGAAACAGATCTATCTGAAAAGGCAACGGCGGTAAAGTCAGAAAAAAAATTGACTGCCGCTAAAACAGATATAAACGTCAAATCATCAGCAGAAAAAACAGGTAACAGCACGCCGGCAAAAATAAAGCGCCAACCTGAAACCGTGGAAACGGACAATCATGAGCCGCTTACAAATCAAAAGGGAGATAGCAAACCAATTGAAACAGGCGTTATCAAACCGGATGCAAATGAAAATGATGCTGAAAAAATGATGGATAACATCAAAAAGAACACGACAGGCGCTGAGACATCAAAAAGCAACGCTAAAGATGAATCAGAAGCAACCCATTTGACAAACACAGAAACAATTGACGGAAAAAATGACCCACCCCAACCAGCCCTTGACAGGCCTGAGTCTTCTAAGGTGGTTATAAACTATGGATCGGAGGTTGAAATGGAAACATCAACAGCAGCGAAAAAAGGAATTATTATTTCTGTTGCAGCTATATTGTTTATTTACGCGCTTATCATCAGCGCAAGCGTTATTAATACACACAACTATTATGTGAAATCCACACCCGCAGCGGTTGAGGTGTGGCAAGGCTGCTTTTCGCCTTTAGGTACAAAATTGCTAATCGCTATCCCGGGTGTTCAGGCACCGTCGCCAGTAAAAAAAGTCTATGCACGCGCTGAAATTTTCAATTTTATTTTCGATCATTTTTTGAAAGCGGCGGATATTGTTATCGAGCAATCAGGCATACCGGATGTCAAAAAGATGGACACCCTGCTAAATCTGGCGTTGCAATATGCCGATAGTGACCAAAATCGCAAAGCCGCAATTAGCCGGCTGAATGGACTGAATCAACTTTTTCTTCTCTATAAAGCCGATATTGCGCTGTTTAAAGGAACTGCGATTGATTTGAAAACCGCCGCCGAATATCTGGAAAAAGCGATGCTTCTGGCGACCAATAAGAATCAGGAAGAACGTATTCAGCGGCAACTTGAAACCGTACGGCTTGTAGCCGCCGAATTGGAAGAATCTCCCACCGGTGATACGGAAAATGAAAAGACATTGGCGGAAGAAGCCAAACCGACGGAACAATCACCTGAAAAAGCTGAATCTGAAAAAGGCGAAAAAGACCAGGCACCTGTAAAATCTGACACAGCGGAAGAAAAAACGGATATTACGGATTCCGCAGCCTCAAAAGATGAAAAACAGGTTGATTCAAAATCTGATAGCGATAAACTGACGGCTGACACAAAAACAGGCGCTAAAGCTGAAAAGTAAAAACTGTCTGAATCAGGATTAACAGGATTAAAGAATGAACAGAATTCTGACCATTCTAAAAACGGGCTATTATATTCTGATTCCAGACATCGTAAACTGAAGTTGAAAAAGGGCAATATTTTGGACAACGAAATGGCCTTTTTCGCAGGAGCCTGCCCCTACGATCCATTGCACAGTTAGTCATCGCCGCAGGTGCTGATTCCTACAGCAAAATTGTCGTTAAAGTGACTTCCTGATTGTCCACTTTTACCATAAGCAGTTGATATCATTTCTAATGTCCTTAAATCAAAATGCAATATTTACGAGGTCTGACGAAAGGAAAAAATCTTTGAAAAGCTGAGATTAAGTGCCATAAAACTCTGTCTTAGCGTGAGTTCGATACCAAATTATTAACGAATGAATGACTAAAGGAGGTATTAAGATGAGAAGAAAAGTGTTATCGGTTGTATTCACAATTACTATTGCGATGTTTTTATTAGCACCTGTCGCAAGTGCTGAATTGACTGTATCACAAAGTCTAAATGGTTTTTATGTACACGGCGTGCGGGCCTCGGACGGAGCATGGGGCACCGGGGCTTTCAACTATGTGGGCGGAGCAACGATGACGTCTTTACTGCCTACCGAGGGATGGCTGCAAGCCGGACTTAGTGGCGGTGATGACGGGTCTTTTGGTAGTGGTACAGGTTATAAATTTATTTTTCAGTTTTACAACGATGCGAATAATGTTGTAGCATTTGGCATTATAAAAGACCCTGGTGCAGCCCCTTGGGGAGGATTGACACTTATGGTGG
>JAOZRC010000784.1 GCA_029940345.1 Desulfobacterales bacterium | reverse complement strand
CTAAAATATTCCTGACAATTGTTTAAATGAAGAGATTTTTATGCTCTTTGACATTGATAGGCCTGAAATCAACAAACTGCGTACACACTTGTCCCGTCGATTTTTTCATTACTATCAGATTTCCGATTTTTTTTAAGATCTGAGCAAAATGTGAAATGCGATCATCGTCTTATCAAGATATGCCTGAAAAGATCGGTTACCCCGTTTTGTTAACCGATCATCGCTCAGATCACATTTAAGACGTTTTATCATTCGTTCAACCGAGGGACGTCGCGTCATTATCGCTTTAAATCGCTTTGCCATGGGCGGATCGTTTTGATTAATATGAGGAAGCAGACCGAAATCGACGTTGACAACCCTTCCTTTTTCAGCATTGGGACAGCAGTCTTCTTTATGGCCGCAATTTTTGCAGACTGCGATTCCGTTTTCATCGCAAGGGGCCTGATAAATAAATTTTTCAGAACTGTAACGTATTCCTTTATATTCCATTCTGATACCCGCGTTACAGATCATATTACCATAAGGTGTCAGTCTTGCCATACCCAGAGGAAGCCCTTGGGTGACGGTTTGCCTTCGCCGCGGATTCAAAGACGTTTTAAGTTCGATCCCGAAATCATTCATAAACCGATCTTTCAGTTTCTGATCATCACAGGCGCTGTCATACAGAATTCGATCAATATTATCTTCAATTTCCGGGAAATGGATAAAAAATGATTCGACATGCGGGTAAAGGGTCGCACCGTCGAAAGTGGCAGCGTCAGCCACGGCAGCAGCATCAAGCGGAATTCCTTGTGCGGGAAAACCGAGTACGGATGCCTTGTGCCCCCAAATATACTTATTGCCGGCTTTGACAATCGTACCGGCGCCGTCATCAGCTAACTGATAAGGATGAGGACAATCCACAGGGTCTTGGCAACGGCAATTTTCAGTCAGTTTTGATTGGGATTTTTTCTTTTCTTTCCCCTTCTCATCCTCGTATGTTACGGTTTCGAAACCTGAAAAGGCATGGTAATGTGTTGTATCGCCGACCAATTCGTTTTCAATTGCAATCACTTTGTTTTCGAGATTAACTTTCACTTCATCGTATTTGCTTTTGTTCCACAAACCGTAGTCGGTCATAATCTGATCGAATTGTTCGAGTCAGCGAATTGCCGGTACATGCCTGTGCCAATACTGATCATCCTGGCTTTTGGGAATAAATCCGCAAACCCGGGCAAAAGACAAATTAGTGGAAAGAAAAGAATGAACTGTCTCGGGTTCCGGAGGGAACCCCATTAAACTGACACCGATGTGACTTTTAAACAACGCAAAAAAGCACTTCGGTTTTTTGCCCCCTGATCGTTGCGGGGTAATACCCGGAGCGATCTCATTAATATTAACCGTTTCTGCTGTGGCATTTATAATTTCCAGTGGGGCCAGGTCAGGGGCGTCTTTATTAACAGTGGCTCTTCCGAAAAGAAGTCGTTGTACAGCTTCCGTTTCGGTTTCATTATCAGGTTCGATAGCGTTCGGTTTATTTCGACGCGTCAGATTGAAATCGTATAATGCGTTATAGTAATCGACTGCCAGCACACGATAGTCTTCCCAAGGGAAATAAAAAAGAATTCTATACCAATGCGCGTCAGGGGAATTGAGAAGGAGCTGGTCATCATTGTCGATTACATGAATCAGAGGCAGTTGTCCTGAAATTGGGCAGGGATTGAAATTTAACATTCTTTTATCTCCTTTTTACACGCTATTTTGTAATTATTACTCATTTAATTTCTCAAACCACATACATTTTTCTATATTTTGGTCAGTTTTTCTCATAAAGATGATATTATACTAGTATAATTTACAAAATGTGTCAAACCATTTTTGGTGTATCTCGCTGAATTGTTTGTTAAAAATACCATTATGCGCTGGCTCTATAAGTAAAAGCATTGATCAACCGGTGTTAAGGGCCTCGGGGAAAAGTGGCAATCAATGATGAAATTTATAAGGCGGCCTAATCAATTATGCCAAATATCAGCGGTATTGTAAAATCAGCGCGCAACATCATGCGCCAGGACACCGGCACGGGCAGTGACGAACTGCGTATCCTGCAACTGGGTTGGATGTTGTTTCTGAAAATATTCAGCGACAAAGATGAAGAATTGTAGCAGGAGCAAACCTATGATAAAAATAAACCGTATTGATTTTAGCGCTCTTGTTAGAACGATTCAGGAAATCAATAGCGAGTTTGCCGCCCAAGCGAGCCGTGCGGTCAATGTAAGTCTCAGCCTGCGCAACTGGTGTATTGGTGCGTATATTCACGAGTATGAGCTGAATTGAAGTGATCGGGCGCAATATGGTGAGAAACTTATTGAGAAACTATCACAAGCATTAAAGAGTGTTCCAAGGACACAAAAACGGGAATTAAACCGATACCGCTTATTTTATAAAACGTATCCACAGATTGGGGAGACAGTGTTTCCCCAATTGATAAACTTATCTGGAGAGCTTAAAAAATGAACGTCAGTGCTTGTGGAAAACGGCAATTATACAACTATCTTCGTTTTTATCAGATCTATCCGCAGATTATGCAGTCAGTGACCGCAAAATTGCAACAGCTTGATTTACAATTCATAAACTTTGATATCGAAAAAGTGCGGTCAACGACCGCATTTTTGGGCGTTGACCCCCAAAAGCTTTCGACCTGTGCGGTTAGTGCTGAAAGCGCGAAATATTAAAGCCCAGGGCATCGCCCTGGGTCAGGATAGGTTGTAATATCAGCCCTGAAAGGCATACGCGTCAAGCTAAGGCAAGGTGTTTGAAACAGATTTAATAAATACAGTC
>JAOZRC010000783.1 GCA_029940345.1 Desulfobacterales bacterium | reverse complement strand
ACCATACAGTTACATGTGGCCAGGTAGGTGCATTCCCTTAACTGATTCTCTTCTCCATCCCTTTTTGATATCACATCATGGTTTTGACCAAAAAAATCCCGTTTTTTTCCGATCGCTTTGTCCGTAATATTCCGATACACGGGGATTTCACCCCCCAGTTCCCCTATGCAGGGGGTTTTGGAAAGGATTATTACCATTTCATGAATAATCCTATTTCCCGGAAGAACAACATCGCTGTCCAGGAAGAGAACATATTCCCCTTCGGCTGCTCTCAGACCGAGGTTTCTCAGGTGTGAAGGCCCGACGCGTCGTTTTGAGAGAATGAACCGAATATGAGGGTGATTCACTGTTATAAACTCTCTCGTATCATCTTGACTGCAATCGTCTACAACAATGATCTCGATAGAGACCGAACGTTGCGTCAGTACAGAATCAATGCATCGACACAATTCATGCCTTCTGTTGTATGAGGGAATAATAACGGAAACCAGCATTGACATTCTAAGTGAAGACTCTAAGCCATTGATATAAAACAAGAAGTGAAAATATTCGTCGGCTATAGTCTTCTTTTCCCCTCCTGTGTCGCTCAAACATGTTTTCCAGGTATTTTTTTTGAAACCAGCCGGTGTCAGTCAGTTTGCCGCCCAAAATGATATCTTTGGCCGGTTCCAATAATTCACCCGCAAACCATCGCTGCGTCGGCATGGTGAACCCCATTTTTTTTCGGTAAATAATCTCTTGAGGGAGAAGGCCTTCCATCACCTTTTTGAGGATGAACTTGCCTTCCCCATTTCGGATTTTATAATTGGCCGGCAGAGAAGAAACAAATTCGACGATTTCATGATCCAGAAAGGGTACCCGAAGTTCAACGGAAGCAGCCATGGTCATTTTGTCCGCCTTCAGGAGAAGGTCATCCGGAAGCCAGGTTTTGGAATCCACATAAAGAAGCTGCGAAAGCTTATGGCGATGCCCCACATCTTCAAAGTATTTGAGAAACACTTCATCCGTATAGCGGTTTTCTTCTACATACCGGCGGTAGTCCGCGGTGTAAAAGGACGATCTGATGCGATCCGTCACATCCGCCGAAGTCCCACGATATCGAGCTGCCAGAGGGCTTGAAACCCAGTCCATATATTTTTTGATTCGATCGCCGCTGGCTAAATGGCGGGGAAACCATTTCAGGGGCCTGAGTAAAGGAAAAGCCTTTTCCATCATCAACATTCTCTGATAAAGCCCATAACCTCCAAATACCTCATCGCTCCCTTCCCCGGACAGCAACACAGTGGCATGGGGTTTGGCCGCCTTAGCAAGCTGGTAAAGGGCAATGGCCGGCATCTCCACCAAGGGTTCTTCAGCCATTTCAACCATTGGGGGAATCGCTTCTAAGAAATCATAGGGTTTGAGAATAAACTCGTGGTGGTCCGTACCGAACACCTCCGCAATGTTGCGGGCAAAGGGAAGTTCGTTTGAATTGTCGTCGGTCTCATAACCGACGGAAAACGTTTTGACCTGTTTCCCGGTTAGTTGGCACATGAGAGCCGTGATGGCGCTGGAATCCAACCCGCCACTTAAAAATACGCCCAACGGCACGTCACTCATGAGCCGCATTTGTACGGCGTGCTTCAGCAGCTCTCGGAGCCTTTTCATGGCATCGGAAAACGTCAGGTTTGCAGGCTGAACCGTATTGAAATTCCAGTAACGCCATCTTTTCACTTGCCCTTCAACAGTCACAGTCATGGCATGTCCGGGCATGAGTTTCCGAATACCCTTAAACATAGTCCTGGGTCCGGGTATGTATCCCAGTGTCAGAAAAGCGTCCAAAACGGATTTGTCAAGATCCGTTTGAACCAGCGTGGAGCGGTGTATGGCCCGCACCTCGGATGCAAACACAAATGTCCTACGGTCCAGGTGATAATAAAGAGGTTTGATACCCATGCGATCCCTGGCAAGAAAAAGGGATTGGTTGTTTTCATCCCATATGGCGAAGGCAAACATGCCCCGAAGACGCTCCGTGCACCCATGACCCCACTGCCCGTAGGCAGTCAGAAGCACCTCAGTATCCGACTCGGTTTTAAAGATATGGCCCAGCCCCTTCAGTTCACGCCGAAGCTCACGGTAATTGTAAATTTCTCCATTGTAGACAATCACCTGCAGAGAACCCGTCTCCTGGGTTTTCATGGGCTGATTCCCACCCGCAATATCAATGATAGAAAGCCTGCGATGACCCAGACCGACCCGGCCGTTCACATACAGCCCGCCATCATCA
The DNA here is from genome assembly GCA_029940345.1 of Desulfobacterales bacterium. Classification (GTDB taxonomy): domain Bacteria; phylum Desulfobacterota; class Desulfobacteria; order Desulfobacterales; family JAUCGF01; genus JAUCGF01. The sequence goes on along the minus strand of JAOZRC010000783.1, from coordinate 553 downwards.
GGACCCCGGTGCATCAAACTTGCCGACATGGCGTTGACATGCGCTGGATTCACTGTTGCGCCTTGATCAAATCGCAAAATACCGCAAATTCCACACATATTCAGTCAAACACCTTTTCAGCTTTTTGCAGGTGGGAAAAATGATTTAAGGAAATTTTTTCCGTTCATAAACAGGATGCATCATTGAGGCCCACTCCAGACCAAGCTACGGATAAAACTCGCCTCAGGGCCACGAGCAATCCTTGACAATATGTCGCTTGGAAACTACATTTCAAAACATGAAATATACGCTCAGAAGTACAAAGCAATACAACAGATGGTTCGCAGGGCTAAAGGATCCCAAGACTAAAGTCAAAATATTGGCGCGGCTTAACCGCATTGAAAACGGAAATTTCGGGGACTTTAAGCACGTTTCAGAAAACCTTTTTGAACTGCGGTTCTTCTTTGCCGGAGGCCTGCGAATCTACTACACCATGCACAACGACAAGGTGGTCCTTTTACTGGCGGGCGGTGACAAATCCACTCAGGTCAAGGACATTGCAAAGGCCCATGAT
>JAOZRC010000123.1:5012-10723 GCA_029940345.1 Desulfobacterales bacterium | reverse complement strand
CGCTCTCACGCTTTTGCAGCCGATTTAAGACTTTTCAAACAGGCTCTTAGGCAGAGATTAGAATTCTGTTCAAGCGTCTGGTTGCAAATTGTTTATTTATGATTATCATATCGTTTTATCTTACACAAGGTTAAAGGTGTCAAATTTACGTTCATCCCCAAAAAATCTAGAATAATTTTTGGCATCCTCCATTTGCCGGTTTACAATTTGACGGAGTGCTGAACCGAAGGTTTAGCAATTTGCGCCCATTCTGTGCATACACCCCTTCAAAAAGTGTAAACTACTTTTGGGTCGATATGAAGGATGCCTAATTTTTTGCGTTTTTTATGACCGAATTACTGGTATCCTTCATTTGCCGTCAGACACTTTTTTGTATTCATACAATGTAAAGACCGTAGAATGATTTTGCAAATCGTGAATCAGCACTGCAATGCGTTTAGGTCGGGAACGATTTGCAAAATCGTTCTTCGATAAAAAGTGTAAACTACTTTTTGGCTAATCTGAAGGATGCCGAATTATTCAAGGAGAAAAAATGGAATTAATCGGATCATTTTCCCGCCGTTCCCTGTTAACCATTCTTTTATTTGTATTAATTTTGCTTCTTATATCAGATTTCGCCGTTTATCTCCTGACGGATTTAAACGCTGTTGACGGCTTGCTATCGCACCGTTTACATGAACTTATCCCCGAACTTGCAGATATCCGGATGCAGGTGCGTGACGTGTTTGCACTTTTCTTTATTCCTATTTGCGGCGGTGTTTTAGTGCTTTGGGGCGTATTGCTTTGGCTGATTTTACGAACATCTTGTGCGCGCTTGCTGAAACGTTCAGGTGATCAATCTTTGCAGGAACCAGCGCCTGCAACGAATGGCCAACAACTGTCGAAAAAAGGCCAAAACCGCCAAAATCGTCGTATGTTTTTGCATTTGTTCACTGTTTTACAGCGTGATGGCCGTATGATGGATTTTTTGGCGGAAGACCTCAGCCTGTATGAAGACGCTCAGATTGGCGCTGCCGTGCGCACGATCCAGGAAGACTGTAAAAAGGTCATCACCAAGAAACTGGTGCCCAAACCCATCCTGGAGGAAAATGAAGGCGATGAATTCACTGTTGACGCCGGATTTGATGCCAACGCTTACAAACTGACCGGCAATGTGACCGGCGAACCGCCATTTAAAGGCATTGTGCGCCATCGCGGATGGCAGGCCAAAAACATGGAGTTGCCCACCCTGTCCGGCGATATTGATCCGCAAATTTTGGCACCTGCCGAAATTGAAATTGTTTAAATTGCCGTAACCCTGCAAGTAACCGTTCACTCGTCCCTACTTGGCAGATTCAGAGGGGTGCGTGAACGGTTACCTGAAATATAATCTTAATCTGACAAAGTCGTACTAAGCAGTTCATTTAATTCATCAAATGTAAGTGCTTCCACCAGGGCCTCTCCCAGTCGTTTTAGAAAAACAAAACGGATTTTCTCACCCGTGCGCTTTTTATCTTTTTGCATCGCCGCATACAGTTGTTCAAAGTGAACGTCAGAATGTGTGGGAAGTTGATAACATCTGATTAAATCGGTAATTCGCATGGCATCTTGGGATGATAAAAAACCCTTTGCGGCGGAAAGTGCGGTGGCGGCAGCCATACCGACACTGACAGCTTCACCATGAGGAATTCCGGTGGTTTTCTCCAACGCATGGCCGATGGTATGCCCGAAATTTAACTTGCGGCGTTCGCCCTGTTCATGTTCATCCCGGGTGACTACCCCAGATTTGATCCTGATCGAATCGGCAACCAGTTTTTCGATAACCTGGGGGTTCAGAGCCAACGCCTGCGAACTGTTTTCTTCCAGGTAGCGAAACATATCGGCATCGGCGATGAGCGCGTGTTTGATAATTTCGGCAAATCCGCAAAGGATTTCCCGATTGGCCAGGGTGGGAAGCAAGGTTATGTCACAAATCACAAAATCCGGTTGATTGAATACGCCCACCATATTTTTAAAACCACCCAAATTGACCCCATTTTTACCACCCACGCTGGCGTCTACCTGTGCCAAAAGGGTCGAAGCCACAAATCCGAAGCGGAGGCCACGCATATAAGTGGAAGCTACAAATCCGGTGATATCGCAAACAATCCCTCCGCCAATGCCGACAATAAAGCCGGTGCGGTCCATATCAGAAGCGATCAGTTGCTCGTAAATCTGGCGCACCGTATCCAATGTTTTGATTTTTTCGCCGCATCCGATGGTAATCACCTCGGCCTGGGGAAACATGTGCTGATAAAGACGCTTCACAACCGTGTCCGTGATGATAACGGTCTGGGATTCCGGAAGATAGGTTGAGAGATTGGTTAACTTTTCACCGATGATGAGGCGTGATATGTTAATACTTCCCCGAATTTCAAAGGTCTGCATTATTTTCTCCGAGTTGCGGATACAACGTAACTCCAAAATGGTTTTAAGCGGCCAGGGTATCGGCCGGATAGCTTCCCAGCCGTTTGAACGAAATGGTCAATTCCTTCATCTGTTTAAGAACCTGCGAAATTTTTTCATCCTGATCCGAACCTTCCAGATCAAGAAAAAAGCTGTAATTCCCCGGATCTGACCGCAGCGGCATAGAGGCGATGCGGGTCAGATTGATGTCAGCTTCGGCAAACAGACTGAGAACCTTGAACAATTGGCCGGCTTTGTGCGGAGTGGCAAAAATAACGGACGTTTTGTCACCAAGGCCATCATACGGTTCTCTTGATAGCAGCAGGAAACGGGTGGAATTTGAAGGGCCGTCTTCAATACCTTCCTTGATAATTTCCAAGTCATACAATTCAGCGCATAAACAACTGGCAATAGCGGCGGCCGCCCTGGGATTATCACGCGCCAGCATTTTAGCTGCGCCCGCCGTGTCATAATAGGGGTAAGGTTCCAGTTTGTTGCGCATCAGGAATCCACGGCACTGGGCCAAAGCCTGCGGGTGAGAATAGACCAGGCGGATGTCACGATAATTGGTCGCTTCGGTGGCAAGCAGACAGTGTTTCACCGGGATATGGGCTTCCCCGATGACTTTCAGGGTTGTTGTCGTGAGCAAATCATTCACTTGGGTGACGGCGCCTTCCAAAGAATTTTCCACGGGAACAACGCCGAGATCCAGGTATCCTTCTTCAACACCGCGAAACACATCGGCGAATTCCATGCAGGGAATAAAAGCGCCATCCGGAACCAAATTCCGTGCGGCGACGTCACCATATGCGCCATGCTCCCCTTGAAACGCAACCAGACGATGGTCTTTTTCCTGGAGACGCTTGCTCTCATCAATGATGGTTTTAAGCAATTGGCGTGTAAAGGAGCGCTCAATCAGATCAAGGTTAAGCCGTTCTACACGATTGAGCAGCGCTTCTTCACGCAACGGATCAGTCACCGCTTTTTTAAACTTTTTTGAGCGTAAGGCCAGCCCCATACGTTCCTGGAGCAGCACCAAAAGTTCCCGATCGATTTTATCTATTTTATTACGAATTTCTTCAAGTTTCATTATCACACCTCGCTGCTGACCAGTCTTCCACATGAGTGGCAGCCGATTCACGTTCTAAAAATGATTTTAAAGGTCGTAAGCGGCGCATAAGTCCGCTAAAATTCTCCGGGGTCAGTGCCTGATCGGCATCACAAAGCGCTTCCTGGGGATTGCAATGCACTTCGATAATCAGCCCATCTGTTCCGGCAGCCACTGCCGCCATACTCATCGAGCCGATTAAACTGAGACGACCGGTGCTGTGCGTCGGATCAATAATAATAGGTAAATGCGTCAGTTCCTTTATTGCCGGCACGGCGCTCAAATCAAGCGTGTTACGCGTATATTTTTCAAATGTACGGATGCCGCGCTCACAAAGAATCACATTCGGGTTGCCTTCACTCAGAATGTATTCAGCGCAGTTGAGCCATTCTTCAAGCGTAGAATACATACCGCGCTTGAGCAACACCGGACGGCCGGTTTGCCCCACTTCTTTTAACAGGGAAAAATTTTGCATATTACGAGTGCCGATTTGAAGAACATCGGCAAATTCGGCCACCCAGGAAACATCCCGGGGATCGATCACTTCGGTGACGATCGGCAGTCCGGTTTCCTCCCTGGCGCGAGCCAATATTTTCAATCCGCCCAACCCCATTCCTTGAAAGGAATAAGGTGATGTACGGGGTTTAAAAGCGCCGCCGCGCAACATATCGGCACCGGCGTCTTTAACCGCTCGGGCGGTTTCAATGGTTTGTTCTTCACTTTCCACGCTGCATGGTCCCGCAATAACGACCAAACCACGGCCGATTTTCACGTCGCCTACGGTCACAATCGTACGCCCAGTGATCATGCGGGATGCGAGTTTAAGATTTTTCATGGCATAATCCTTGTGTGTAAGTACGGTTGAATTGCTTATTTATTCCCAATATGCCATGAAAAAAATAAGCGGGCAATAAAAAGTTTTTGCTATTTTCCCCGATTATCTGTAAGAGATTCATTCTTTTAATGGTAAATATGTTTTGCGCATTTAGTAAATTGAAAATATGAATTTAGGTTGTAACATATGCAACAGTTACTTGTCACGATAGATGGCCCTGCCGGCGCGGGTAAATCAACCGTCAGCCGCAAATTGGCACAGCGATTAGGCTATCGCTATATTGACACCGGTGCTTTATACCGCGGTGTTGCGCTGGCGGTCAGCCATTCCGATTTCGATCCGCAGGATGACCAGGCCTTGGCTCAATTGTGCGCATCCTTGAAGCTGGAATTCCGATTGACTGAAAACAGATCGGTACTTTTATTAAATGGTGCCAATATTACGAATGAAATCAGAACGCCTGAGATCACGGCACTGTCTTCAACTGTTTCGTCCAGACCGGTTGTCAGGGAACATCTTCTAAAAATTCAGCTTGAAATGGGCCGAAAAAAAGCGGTGGTGTTTGAAGGCCGCGATATGGGTACGGTAGTTTTTCCGAAAGCGGATATTAAATTTTTTTTAGACGCCTCTTTAAGAACAAGAGCGTCAAGACGATATGACGAAATGGAGGATCAGGATTCCCCAACCCTGACAGAGATTGAGATGAATATCCGACAACGCGATGCGCAAGACGCCAACCGCCTGACAGCCCCTTTAAAACCGGCGGATGATGCCGTAAAGATTGATTCAACTCGCATGTCGGCTTGGGAAGTGGTGGAATTTATGCTGGCGCAGATCAAATTGAAATTTGATATTTCTAAATCATAGCATCATAGTTCCAACTTTATATCAAAATTTGTAAAATTAGGTGTTGCTTTTTGGTAAAGAAGCTGTTAGCGATCTATGATTATACTACACAACAAAGTGTAGCATATTTAAATAAGGTTAAGGGGAAAAAATTTACTTAAATGGAGAACGTGGTGGAAAATAATTTAACTAAACAAACAGAACAGGACGGTTCTCTCGGCGAAAGTGCTGACAAACCGGACAAAACAGAAGAATTGCAAGCAAGTCAGGATCGAAATTCCGATTCATTGAAAGAGGAAATGGCGACTGTGGCTCTGGCGGAAACCGCTAATGACGACATGGCTGATGAAACCCAGGCAAACAATGAGCCTGTAGCCGAATCATCCCCTGGGGAAACAGGGGAAACACCGGAAACAGCAAGCGTTGCAAATGACGCCGATGCGGATAAAGCCTCGGTAAGTGATGAACCGGTAGCCGAATCATCCCCTGGGGAAACAG
>JAOZRC010000123.1:0-4912 GCA_029940345.1 Desulfobacterales bacterium | reverse complement strand
GCCGAATCATCCCCTGGGGAAACAGAGGAAACACCGGAAACGTCAAGCGATTCGGATGAAGCCTCGGCAAATGATGAACCGGCTGCTGAAATATTGGCAGAGGAACCTGCGGAGCAAGACGCAACGGCCGAAAATGATGAGGAAGAAAAAGACGAAACAATGGCCGACCTGATGGAAATGTATGAAGAGAGCTTCAAACGTTTCAAAGAAGGTGAAGTCGTTCCCGGTAAAATCATTGCGGTTGACAAAGATCATGTCCTTGTTGACATTGGGTATAAATCGGAAGGGCAAATCCGCATCCAGGAATTCAGGGATGAAAACGGCGATATCAACGCGAATGTCGATGATGAAGTCGAGGTCATGATTGAATGGTGGGATGAAGAGAACGAAGTTGTCGTGCTTTCCAAAGAAAAGGCTGCCAAGGTCAAAGTATGGGAAGAAATCAAAAAATTACACGACGCTAATGAAACCATCGAAGGCGTTATCACCAATCGGGTTAAAGGCGGTTTTTCCGTTGATGTCGGCGTACAGGCGTTTTTACCTGGTTCCCAGGCCGACCTGCGACCCATTCGCAATCTTGACGAAATGGTGGGTCAGACCTTTAAGTTCAAAATATTAAAATTTAACCGGAAACGCAGCAATATCGTCTTATCACGACGTGCCATTCTTGAAGAAGAGCGTGAATCCCTGAGAGCAAATACCCTGTCTTCGATTTATGAAGACAAAGAAGTTCAGGGAATTGTTAAAAATATCACTGAATATGGTGTTTTTGTCGATCTCGGCGGTGTTGACGGTTTATTGCATATCACGGATATCTCATGGGGACGTGTGAAACATCCTTCCGAATTGTTCAGTGTCGGAGATGAAATTACGGTCAAAGTCCTGAGTTTTGATCTCGAAAAAGAACGGGTTTCACTCGGCATAAAGCAGCTTACACCAGATCCGTGGACAATCGCGGACGAAAAATATCCCGTTGGAGAACGTATTACCGGGAAAGTCGTCAGTTTAACTGATTACGGTGCATTTATTGAATTAGAAGAGGGCATCGAAGGGTTGATCCATGTCTCGGAAATGTCTTGGACCCGTAAAATTCGTCATCCCTCCAAAGTCGTATCTGTTGGTGAAGAGGTCGATGCGATTGTGCTGGATCTCAAACCTGAAAACCGCCGCATTTCACTGGGGATGAAGCAAGTTGTCCCGAATCCGTGGGATCAGATCAGTGAAAAATATCCGGTAGGCACCACGATTGAAGGTAAAATTAAGAACATCACAGACTTTGGTCTTTTTATCGGTATCGACGAAGGCATAGACGGGTTGGTGCATATTTCCGACATTTCATGGACTAAGCGCATCAAACATCCTTCCGAAGTTTTCAAAAAAAGTGATGTTGTTCAAGCCATTGTTCTTGATATCGAAAAGAAGAATGAAAGATTTTCTTTGGGAATTAAACAATTGCAGGCGGACCCGTGGAAAACCGTGGAAGAACGCTATGAAGTCGGTAAGGAAATTACCGGTACGGTAACCAATCTGACCGATTTCGGTGTTTTCGTGGAATTAGAAGAAGGCATTGAAGGGCTTGTTCACGTATCCGAAATCAGTAAAGAGAAAATCAAAACACCGGTGGGAAAATTCAACGTAGGGGATATTATCACTGCCCGGGTAATGAATATAAACAGCGATGAACGCCGAATCGGGCTGTCCATCAAACGTCTTGAAATGGAAGATGAACAAAGCCTGTTAAGCGAATATGTTAATAAAATGAAACCCGCAACATCCTCGTTCGGTGAAATTTTACGCGAAAATCTTAAAGAAAAATTCGAAGAAAATGATGAAGAATCGGAAGATACGCCAGAAGAAGCATCATTGCCAGAAGAAGCATCAATAGAAAAAGAGAAAGAAACACCGGAAAAAGTTGAAAAAGAAGAAGATGAAATAAAAGAAAATAAAGAGGATGGAATAAAAGAGGGTTAAATTATTTTATATTTTCCCCTGACCTTTTAGGCGTATAAAAAACCGCTCCCGTGGGAGCGGTTTTTTTGTTTGGATCAGTTGTTCCAGAGTGCAAACTTCAGTTTGCGATGCTGTGACGCAAACTGAAGTTTGCACTCCTTTTCTGAATTCCTAATTAAATACGCTTATATCGCCGAGACCTTCACGCAACACGGACGGATCATCATCAATGAGCGAGATGACACTGGAAGGCTTGTTGGGCGTGGGGCCGCCGTCAATGACAGCGTCTATTCGGGAGCCAAAAAATTCGTCTATCAAAGACGGTTCCGGAATAATCGAGCCATCCGGTTTGGTGGCGCTGGTTGAAATCACGGGATTGCCAAGCGCTTCCACAATCGCCAGGCAGATAACGTTATCGGGAACACGGATGCCGGCTGTTTTACGTTTGGTCAGCATGATTTTGGGCACCAGTTTGGAACCTTCCAAAACAAATGTGTATTGCCCTGGCAGCAGACGCCGCATCGTTTTATAGGCATAATTAGATATTTTGGCATAATCGCTGATATTTTTCAGACTCGAACAGATAAAACTGAATGGTTTATTTTTATCCCTTTCTTTTAATTGATAAATTTTTTGAATTGCCTTTTTGTTCATAATATCACAGCCGATTCCATAGTACGTATCGGTGGGATAGGCGATGATCCCGCCGTTTTTAAGTAAATCGACAACTTTTTTAATTAACCGTTCAGGCGGATTTTCAGCATTAATTTTAATTAGCATGATGTATTGATATCTCTTCTGTTTTTAAGAGCATGCTTGTTAAGTCGTTCTCATGCTTTTGTAGCCGATCTAAGACTTTTCAAACAGGCTCCAAAATAAATTATTAGGCCCGGCTCTTTATTTTTAACGGAGACAGGCAACGCGAATAAAAAACCATCTTAATTACTGTTTACTAGATGTTTATTGCGATTGTCAAGTGATCAAATAAAGATTGCCAATCAGGACTCTGTTTGGTATCAGCTTTCCCTAAATTACAATTGCAAAACTCGGCATCTTTCATTCGCCGGTTTACAATTCGAAGGAGTGCTGAATCAAAGGTTTAGCATTTTGTGCTTGCCTATGCTAAAAGTTTGGATCGGCACTCTCAGGTAACGCGTAAACTACTTTCGGGGTGAAATGAAGAATGCCAAAATTTATAATAAAATTTAATCCGGAGGTAAAACCATGGTGACAATAGCGCCTAATGAAGCATTTTCTTTTGATGATGTATTATTGGCTCCTGACTATTCGGACGTACTTCCCAAAGATGTAAACACCCATACGATTTTAACCCAAAATCTTAAGCTGAATATTCCTTTATCAAGCGCCGCAATGGATACGGTGACAGAATCACGCACTTCTATATGCATGGCGCGTGATGGCGGCATCGGGTTTATTCATCGTAATCTGAGCATCGACCTTCAAGCGACAGAGGTGAGTAAGGTTAAGAAATCAGAAAGCGGCATGATCGTCAACCCGGTGACAATTCGTCCCGATCAACGTATTATAGAAGTTCTGCAATTGATGAAGACCTATCGTATATCCGGTGTACCGGTAACTCTCGGAGACCAACTGAAAGGAATTGTTACGAACCGCGATTTACGTTTTGAAACGAACCTGGATAAAAAAGTTTCGGATGTGATGACCCGTAAAAACCTGGTTACCGTCTCCGAAGGCATCTCTTTGGAAGATTCCAAAAAGATGCTGCATCAACATCGCATTGAAAAGCTCCTGGTGGTTGATAATATGGGTCGTTTAACCGGTTTAATCACAATTAAGGACATCGAAAAAATTAAAAAATTTCCAAATGCTTGTAAAGATCATCTAGGGCGGCTTCGAGTTGGAGCCGCTATCGGAGTCGGACCGGATATGATGGAGCGTGCTGAAGCGCTGCTTAACGCCGGCAGTGACGTTATTGTGATAGACACCTCACATGGCCATTCTAAAAATGTAATTAACGCGGTTATACAATTAAAGGCGACTTTTAAAGATATTGACCTGATTGCGGGTAACGTCGCAACTGAAGAAGGCACGCAAGCGCTTATTAAAGCAGGTGTAGATGGCGTCAAAATCGGCATCGGCCCGGGTTCTATCTGCACGACTCGCATTGTGGCGGGAATCGGCATGCCCCAGATCACAGCCATTATGAACTGCCGTGCAATTTCCGCTAAAACTGGCATACCTTTGATTGCCGATGGCGGCATTCGTTTTTCCGGCGATCTTACCAAAGCGATCGCGGCCGGCGCTGACTCTGTTATGATCGGCGGTTTGTTCGCCGGTGCCAAGGAAAGTCCCGGTGAATTGATTCTTTTCCAGGGGCGCCGTTATAAAGTATATCGCGGCATGGGATCTCTTGAAGCCATGCAAAAAGGAAGCAAAGACCGCTATTATCAGGGTGACGATGAGGAAGATGACAAGCTGGTGCCCGAAGGGATTGTGGGACGTGTTCCTTACAAAGGACCGCTTTCTGAAAATATTCAACAGCTTATCGGCGGATTAAAAGCGGGTATGGGATATGTGGGTTGCCGGACGTTGGATGAGTTGCAGGAAAAAGCGCAATTTATTAGAATCAGCGCTGCCGGAATGCGCGAAAGCCATGTTCACGATGTTATCATCACCAAAGAAGCGCCAAACTATCGAATGGATTAAAGGGTTGCCTTTGTGAAACTTTTCGACCTGTGCAATTCGTTCAGAGTCCCATCGGGACGGCATATTTGTAGTAAAAAAACGGCGAACTCAGGCAGAGCCCTATCGGGGCGACATATTTGTAACGTAACAGTAAAATCGAATCAGAATGTTCCTAAAATTATTTCCTTGTGAATAATGACGGAATCGGAACCGATTTTGATACAAATATGCCGCCCCGATGGGCATACGCGTCAAGCTAACATCATAGCTACCTATTTTAATTGAATATATTTAG
>JAOZRC010000122.1 GCA_029940345.1 Desulfobacterales bacterium | reverse complement strand
ATGATCGCGCCATGCGTGAGTTTGTAGCGCGGGAAGCTGTCCCGCGTGAGTTTGAACGTAGGGGGGAGTGAACGGTTACAATCTGATTATAACGGATTGGAGGGATATTATGCCGCGCAGCCTTCAGGAACGCCGGCGCCATATCCATACAGCCATTGTAAGTGTTGATATGACAGCGCCCACCGCGGCACCATACTCCAGGCCATAGCCGCACATCACCCGATAGGGGCTTCCCACCTGCAAAGCGATATGTTCGGGCAGAAACGGGCCGGTGAGCTTGGCGGCAGTATAAGCGCCTACGCCTCCGACCAGTGTGGTCATACCGGAGAATGCCGTCACGATGGACGCGGTTATCAACAAATCACGAACCGGTGCTATTTTGCGGACGCCTCCGATTGCGGCAAAGCCGAGCAAAGCGCCCAGGAAAAGGCCGTAGCGAAAGCCATGTGACATGCCATAAAGCGCAGCACCAGTCAGACCGAAGAACAATTCTTCATAAGGAACATTGCGAACCACATTAAGATACTCAATACTGATCAAACGTAGGAAACTTCCCAAAGCGGCTCCGCAAACCACCGAAGCGGTTGTGGCCAGCAGGACAGCGAAAATATAATGACGAATCGTTGGCATCATTCAAACAACCTGGCGTCCAATTCAATCAAAAGACGTTTGGTACCCGGTTCGGAGCGCCAGTCGAGCCATGAAGGTCCCGGACGTTTGATAGCCCACCTATCACCCGGCCGCGATGTGTCTGCGCCTAGAAACCAACGTTCATCACGGCCGGGATCAGGATATGCGTCAAGAGGCAGATTAATGTAATCATTGGAATATTCATGCACACCCGGCGGCCAGGCCGGATCGCCGCAGCGTTGAATGGCAAACCGATTATGGTGTACGCGTACGTCGACAACCGGTGTGTCTGGGCGGTGCCAGCAGAGCCAGTCGCTGACGAAGGTATTATGATGGATCTCAATATTGCGGATAGGGCCATTCAGCGGCTTCTGACGGTGTCGCCACGGATTTAAAAATTTGATTTGACAAGCGTAAGCCAGATCAGATGGGTGCAGGAACAGATTATAGGCAATTATCACCGGCCCGCGTAGTACAGGGCTGACACCGAGAGACATAGGGCAGTCATAAATCAGGTTGTGATGAAATCTCACATTTTCTGCGAACCCGTCGAATTCAATGGCGTCATCGTTGCACAAGGCGATGAGATTGCCATAAATATCAGCGCCGAATTCAGACGATCCGGACGCTGGGCTGATATGCATACCATCGCTGGATCCGGTGATAAGATTTTCCTGAACAATAACGCCATCACGCCCCACGCTTATGAAGCCCCTGTTACGCTGATGCGTATAGCATTCTTGCCATGACAGCCAACCCGGTTGCCATTCACCCGCAGGATAGTTAAGGCTCGCGCAGTTGCGGACGTTTAAATCAATGCGTCCTGATGCCGCCTTTGACGCATCAATGCCGATATCGGCCCCGGTAAAGACACACTCACGAATATCAAGATTGCGACTTCGAAACAGGCTGATCCCGCTGCCGGCGCCTAACTCGAAACGGATGCCCTCGAAGCGAAAATACGACGCTTCAAGCCAGACATTGGCCGCTCGCCAAACACCGTTAGCCAGTCGATGCGGAACGGGCCCATTGAAAGCCAGGACAGCGTTTTCAGGATTAGCGCCGTGACGCAGACGCAATAACAGGCGGTTGTCAATCTGAACAAAAGCGCCATACGCCAGGGGACGTGTTACGAATTGACGAAAGGCTTTTTCTGTGCGGCAATGCAGCAGTCGTTCATCGTTAGCCAAAAACGAGTAAACCGACCAGGGCACATGGGTTGAATAGATGCCGTTTTCTTCACCTTGCCAGATGAGTTCAGACGTTAAAGCATTGGAGCCACCTCCGGAAAATATGACTGTACCGGGTTTTTCAGCCCGGAATATAATGGGCGTATCCGGCAGTCCGCCTTTGCGAATAACAAGCCTTTCATGGTAACGTCCCGGCTGAACCATTATCACCGTCCCGGGGTACGCCAGTTCGACCGCCCGGCCAAGGGTTGCCAGCGGTCGTTCCGGCGACCTTCCGGAGCGCCAATCACTTCCCTGGGTTGCAACGTACAAATAGCGCGGATGAGGATACAACACCCACGGAGCGAACTGCCAAAGCAGGGTTAATGCGATAACGCTTAACGCCAGGCCGTCTTTTAATAGGAGGTGCATCCGTTGTCTGAATGTTGTCGGGTTCATGGCATTGAAGCTTATCAGGTGTTATCAGTATAGTTCAAGTTTCTAAATCGTTCCGTCAGAATCCATACTGGGATGTTCGCTTTTTTGGCAAGCAGATAATATTCGGAAACGATTACAATGCCAACAGAGTTCCTGTATAATTCCCGAACGATTTCTCAGTTTGTGTCCCAGATTGGGCGGTTAGTTTTTTTGGCATCCTTCATTTGTCGGTTTACACTCTGCCCACCCTACAAAATTTTGTGGCTGAACAGATCGAAAAAGTGTTAACTACTTTAGCTGCCTTATGAAGGATGCCGTTTTTTTCTTGTAATTTACAAATATCTATGCTACTTTTAGTCATCATATACGAATTTAAAGGAATATTTTATGACTGATACATTAACATCATTTACCGTAGGCTGCAAATACCGATCCATCGGTAATTCGATAATAATTAAAGATGACTGCTTTGAATGGCTCAGAAAATTACCGGAAAACGGTATTCATGCTATTGTAACCGATCCCCCTTACGGGGTCAAGGAATATGACTTTGCTCAATTGGAGAAACGAACTAACGGCAATGGCGGCGTTTGGAGGTTGCCGCCGGCTTTCGATGGTAAAATACGTTCTCCGTTGCCCCGTTTTACCGCATTAAGCCGAAAAGAAAGAAAACGTCTTTATCTCTTTTTTTTAAATTGGGGAAATCTCTCATTTAAAGCGCTACGTCCCGGCGGTCATATTTTTATTGCATCAAACACGTTTCTTTCTCAATTGGTATTTTCTTCCATTGTTGAGAGCGGATTTGAATTTCGTGGAACAATAACACGGCTTGTCAGAACACTGCGGGGCGGTGATAGACCCAAAAATGCTGAAAAAAAATATCAGGACGTATGTTCTTTACCGAGAGGATGCTTTGAACCGTGGGGATTGTTCAGAAAACCTTTGCCGAAAGGAATGCGACTAAGCGATTGTTTGAAAGAATATCAGACCGGGGGATTACGGAGGAAACAGGACGGTTCACCGTTTGAGGATGTTATTAAGAATGAGCGAACGCCTAAAACAGAGCGTCGGATATCGAATCATCCCAGCTTAAAACCTCAGTCATTTTTAAGAAAAATCGTATATGCTTCTTTACCTCTCGGTAAAGGCATTATAGTTGATCCTTTCATGGGATCCGGCTCAACAATAGCTGCGGCAGAAGCATTAAACTATCTGAGTATCGGCGTGGAAAGACATAGTGAGTATTTCGAAATGGCTAAAAAGGTGATATTAAAATTAGCTACGATTAACACCGACGATTTACAATTAGATTTATTCAATCATTCCAAATCATTATAAATCCAATTTCCCTTCATTTTTTTAATTCCGGTTCTGTTGATGCTTGCCGTTATTGTTCTCCTGCTGGTAGCAGAGCGACCTGAAAAATTCCAATCGGATTCTTCTATTTTGGCTGCATACACCCCCTTGAACCGGAAAGGTTTTGGGCCAATTTTCTTCTTTTTATCATTAGACGTATTACTATCAAAATAAAATACCATCAGCCATACAGATTCAGGATTATGCCCCTGCCATCCGCTTGGATGTCTGGAAGCTTTTATTTCAATGCCTTCATCAGAGTATTGAATAGCATCTTCAGGAAACTTCCCTTTTGGGATAAGGTCTGGATGTCCGTTATGGTATTGATTTTTAACAAGATTATAGCAATATTTCGGAATACTGATATTCATGAATTCACCGACAATACTACTAAAATTCGCAGGCATCAAAAAGCTCTCAAGCCGGGGAATTTCTTTGCTGAAAAGTTGATGGTTGATAAAGCCGATGAATCTGAGAAACTCTTCCATAGCCTGTCTGATATGCTCAATACTCAGTTCATACGGAAGTATGCAGCTTTTACTAAAATATGAAAATTTTGTCGAAATAGGAGTACAGGCTTTTTCTTCAAGCACAGTGTCAGATGAGGATACCTGATTTGGTTTCATCAGAAAATAAGGATCAATATCAAGCACTTCTGCAATTTTTGCAATATTGTTTGCAGAAATATTCTTTTCTCCTCGTTCAACTGCTCCAATATAAGTTCTGTGGAGTTCCGCAATCTCTGCAAGCCGCTCTTGGCTGAGTCCAAGCCGTTTACGATAATACCTTATATTATTTCCTACAACATGAAGTATGCTTGACATAGAGTCATTTTTATATCAATACACTCTATAAGTCTACATACTATAAGTAGCATATTTTGATTTTCTCTGTGCGTTACGAGGCGGTGCCCCGTAACGAACGGAAATTTTGAATCCTCCCAACTTAGCAAAAAAATTTAAGCTTTCACCAAATCAGTTTTCAGCACATCAATCCGATCCCCATACACATCGGCCGCATTTTCAATTTTCCGAATCAGGTAGTCAATGCGCGAATCGGATTCGCTGAGGAAAAACGTAAACAAATCCCGTTTCGATTCATGCACATCGGCAACCGGCAGGAAAAGATAAAGACGGTAAATGATGGAAGTCAGTTCCACCAGATAATTGCCCACATAATCGGTGAAGGGTTTGCTGCCCATTTTTTTGACCAGTTCCACAATGCGTTCATAGCGATCAACATAAGTGACAACAGATGCCTTGGCTTCCGTCAGGGAGACGATTTTCATATTCCTCAGTTTTTCCCAGTCATTCGCTAACAACTGGGTTAAGATGCCGCCAATGGCCGCCACGACCTGCAATTGGGAAGTGCCTTCATAGATGTTGGTGATGCGGGCGTCGCGCGCCAATCGCTCCACCGGGAAGTCTTTCATAAAGCCGCATCCGCCATGAATCTGCACCGCATCGTAAGTGGCTTTGTTGGCCATTTCAGCGGTGCTGAACTTGACCAGCGGTGTGAGCAGTCCGGACATGGCCGTGGCTTTTTTGACTTGTGGACGGATTTTTTCACCGCGCGCGGCTCTTCTTTCCAGCATTTCCATCTGATCTACATGCCAGGCGGTGTTGTAGAGCAATAAGCGGTGGGTTTCGATCTCGACCTGCATCTGTTTCAACATCTGGTACACTGCCGGGAAATGAACGATGGCCTGATCAAACTGTTCCCTTTCATTGGCGTATTTCACCGCTTCATCGTACGCCGCCTGGGCAATTCCCAGCGCCTGGGCCGCAATAGCGAGACGTGCGCCATCCATCAAACTGCGCACATAGCGGATCAAACCGAAACGGCGTTTACCCACCAATTCAGCCTTGGCCTGATTAAACTGGATTTCACAGGTCGGGGAGCCGTGAATGCCATGTTTGTCTTCGATACGGCGGATAACGGCGTTGTCATCACAGTCGCGTTCATAAAGATACATGCTCAAGCCCTTGGCGCCTTTGGATTTTTCCTCGGAACGCGCCAGCACCAGGGAAATTTCGCCACAACCGTTAGTGATGAACCGTTTGACGCCATCTAAATACCAGACGTCCTCTTTTTCAATCGCTTTTAAACTGACTGCCTGAAGGTCACTGCCAGCGTCCGGTTCGGTCAGGGCCATGGAGCCGCTCACCGCACCGTTGCAAAATTTAGGAAGCACACGATCTTTTTGTTCCCGGGTTCCGAATTTATAAATCGTAACGCCAATATCCTGAAGTCCGAAAAGGTTCATCATGCTGGCGTCGGCCTGGGAAACCATCTCAATAATCACCGTGTTCACGGTAACCGGCAGATTGAGACCGCCGTATTGACGCGGCAGGGTGCCGCCCATAAAACCAGCTTGCGCCAGAACATCCATATTTTCCTGCGATTCGGGTGCCCATCGCACTGCGCCATTGGCAAAAGATGCCCCGTGTTCATCCACAGCGGCGGCGCGGGGTGCAATAAAATTGGCGCTGATATCGCCGGCATTGTGCAGGATCAGTGAATACCAGCGGGTTGCTTGGGTGTATGAATGTAATGCGGTGGGTTCCTGATCTTTAAAATTGTTTTCCAGATCGGCAACGATTTCTTCCAAGTCAATTTGATTTAAATAAAGCTCGCGATTCGCGCTATAATAGGTGTTCATGATTACGCCTCCTTCAGGTATTGCAGCAGGACAGGTATGATCTCTTTAAGGTCGCCGACAATTCCCAAGTGAGCGATACTAAAGATCGGTGCTTGCGGATCCGAATTGATTGCCATGATTTTTTGAGATTCATCCATACCGGCGCGGTGTTGAATAGAGCCGGAAATACCGCAGGCTATGTATAACTTCGGACGCACTACCGCACCGGTTTGACCGATCTGCCTCTCTTTAGGGGCAAAGCCGAAATCAACCGCAGCGCGACTTGCGCCCACTTCACCACCAAATGCATCGGCCAGTTGGTTAATCAGGCGAAAATTGGCGCGACTGCCCACACCGGCACCGCCGGCAACAATAATATGGGTGCGGTTAAAATTAATTTTGGTCAGTTTGGGAGCCACACTAAGAAATTCATTGATAATCCATTGTTCCTGGAAGCGAAGGGCAAACGGCTCCGTTCTGATGGGATGCTGCGGCTTGGTTTCCGGCGGCAACATAACGCCTTCACGCACGGTGGCCATCATGGGGCGCTGTTCCGGCGTGATAATCGTGGCCAGGATATTTCCGCCAAACGCCGGGCGCACCTGGTACAGAATCGGCCCTCTGGATTTGTATTCATCAATATGCAATTGGGTGCAATCGGCGGTCAGTCCTGTTTTAAGCGCGCTTGCCAATAGAGGTGCCAGGTCGCGGCCGGTGTGAGTGGCTCCGAAAAGGACGATATCAGGTGTTTCCGCCTCAATCATCGCCTGGATAATATTTTTATACGCAATCGAGTGCAGATGGGCCAGTTTGGCATTGAGATAGTAAACAAGACGATGTAACCCGAATTGAAACGCCTTTTCGCAATCTTCGGGCAGTTCATCACCCACAAAAACACCGACTGCTTCGCCTTGAAACGGTTTAACCAGGGAATACGCTTTATAGGCAAGTTCGATGCTTACATCGCGCAATGCACCAGTTCGCGGATCTTTTTCTATAAATACAATTATTTTCATTCATTTACCTCCGCATAATCTTTACGCAGGTCCAGCACCAGTTGTTTGATCGCCATGGGATCGGTATTATACAATTCCAGATCGCCGCCTGTGAGCGTGATATTTTCTATTTTATGTACACGCGTGGGGCTGCCTTTAATGCCACAGCGATTGAGGTCAAGTCCCAGGTCCTCCGCTTTCCACACAGGAATCACTTGGTTGTGAGCCCGAGCGGTTTCCCAATCGTTATCCCCAGTTATATCCCCTAGGGTCGCTTCAAGCTGTGAAGCTGTTCCAGCGCGGAAATATTTCAGCATATTCAGACAATTGGGATAACGCGGCGTGTTAGTTTCATCAGTGATAGTTAAAAGCACCGGAAAAGGTGTTTTGATGCGTTCGGTCTGCAACTCACCGTCGCGAGCCACAACCAGGTAATCTTCCGTAATTGTTTCAATATCCGTGATATAGGTGACCTGATTAAAACCGATTTTTTCAGCCACTTGCGGTCCGACCTGAGCCGTGTCACCGTCAATCGCCTGCCGGCCGGCAAGCACCAAATCAACAGCACCGATTTTTTTTATCGCTTCGGCCAAAACGTAAGAGGTCGCCAACGTATCGGCGCCTGCGAATTTACGGTCTGAAATGAGTATGACGCGATCCGCCCCCATATAAAGGGCATCTTTCAATATGGCAACCGCGGCAGGCGGGCCCATGGTAATGACAATGACTTCGGCCCTGATGGCATCCTTGATCCGAAGCGCTGTTTCCATTGCGTTAAGGTCGTCAGGATTAAAAACAGTCGGCAGCGCTGCCCGGTTAACCGTGCCGTCCGCTTTCATGGCCTGCCCGGTAATATTGGCCGTGTCCGGCACCTGTTTAGCCAATACGATAATTTTTTTCATTCAACCTCCCTGTTATTTCTTTGTAAGCCTGTAAATTATGATTTTTTAGGCTCAACCGGCCTTTTCAAATCTTCAAGAATGGCATTAATTTCTTGTTCTTTATCCGAATCTTTAATCAGTTTCAATGCTTTGCGGAATTGAAAAACGGCGTTGCGGATTTGTCCATCCGCTTTATAATATTTGCCGAGATAATAGTGGGCCAGACCGAGTTTGCCCTGTTTCCCGTATGTATTACCCAAAAGATATAACGCCCGTACATGTTCGGGGTCTTGAATTATCAAGCTTTGCAATAATTCAATGCTTTCCGTTCGGTTTGCGAGACTGGCTTGGATTTTTGCCATCAACAGGCGCCCTTCCGTATCTTCAGGAGCGATGCTCAAAGCGCCCTCCAACGTATTAAGAGCCTCCTGGTTACGTCCATCCAAAAAATAGACCTGCGCCAATTCAACCAATATGTTGGGATCAAATGCGTTTTGTTCCAACGCCTTTTTAAAATGATCGGCAGCTTCACGCCGGTCGCCCGTTTTGGACAAAAGGATTCCGTAACTATAATGCGCCATGGAATCGGACGGATTTTTTATCAGCCGCGCCTGCAGGTCTTTTAAAACCACATCCGGATCGCCATATAGCGTGGCCAAATGTAAATGGGCCCTTTCAAAATCAGAATTGCTAATGGGCGTCAATTCTGTATTTTGAATTTTTTCCGCATTGCTTGCCAACCATGAACCGATATAAGCCAAACGCGCTTCCGAAGCGGGGTGGGTTTTCAAATAGGTGGGAATTTGTTGGGTTCCGAACCATTCCCGGCTACGCATTTTTTCTAAGGTGGATAAAAGCCCTTTGCCGGTGTACCCGGCCTTGGTAAGGTAAATAAGGCCGACCTGATCCGCCTGAATTTCATCTTCACGGCTATACGCCAAAACCGAGGACTGGCCGGCTGCGATAGCCCCCATCGAAACAGCGGTGGCCGCTTTACCCGCACCCGCAATTCCTAACAGGACGCCAGCAGCGACACCGGCCAGGGCAGCGGCGCCGATTTTGGTGGAACGCTCGATACGATCTGAAATGTGACGCGAGGTTACATGGGCAATCTCATGGCCGATAATTCCGGCCAGTTCTTCTTCGGAATCCATCGCCAGAAAAAGACCGCTATGCATAAAAATATGGCCTGCGGGACCGGCAAACGCATTGTAAGTATCATCTTTCACCATATAAAAATGAAATTCAAACGGCATTGACGGAAACACCTTGACCAAACGTTTTCCAACGGTGTTTAAATAATTCACAATAATCGGATCATCAATAAATTGGTAATGTTCTTTAACGGCAACTAAAAACTCTTTGACGAGTTTTTCCTCCTCTTTGACAGAAATGGATTCAGCGCCGGGTGGCACCATTAAACCTGTCAGGAAGATTATAATAGCGATGCCTGCTGATTTTATTTTGAGGAAAGGCATAATCACCCCTGTTGTTATGGATTAAAGCGTTTTTTAAGACTATAATGGTTTTGACTTACAATAGCAAGTCGGTTATATAATTTGTCAGGCGATCTAATAAATGGACATTGATGAAAATGTTTAAAAAATTATTAAAAAAACTAATACGCCCACGGTCTGATCAGAGAGAACGCCTGGCAAGACGGTATATGAAAGGCTCCGGTCTGGAAATAGGCGCATTACACTGTCCTTTGCTTTTGCCGGCAAATGTTAGGGTAAAATATGTTGATCGGGTGAGTCGCCAGGAGAGCATCGCGAAATTTCCCGAATTGGATGCTTCTGAAATTGTTGCGGTGGACTATATTGACGATGGTTTTGTGCTGTCTGCGATTCCTGAATCATCTCAGGATTTTCTGATTGCCAATCATGTTTTGGAACATACACCCAATCCGATCCAGGTGCTGAAAAATTGGATTCGCATTATAAAACCCGATGGCATTTTGTTTATTACGGTTCCCATAGCGGAAGAATGCTTTGACAGGGGCCGATCCTTGACAACGCTAGAACATTTGACTGATGATTTCGAGCTTTACAACAGGTACGCTCAAACCCGGGATCAAAATAGGATTGTTCAGAAAAACAAAGACCATCTGCGCGAATGGATTAATATATCCGAACGAAATATTTTCAGTAAAAGATACCCGGAGTACAAACATCCCTCATTTTCGGAGATAGAAAAACGTATTGAGGCGACCCATATAAAAAACATCGAAATACACTTTCATACATTTTCGATGGTTTCATACCATGACCTTTTATCCTTTTTCACCAGTACGATCGATATATCGGTTCAAATAGAAAAAATCATGAAAAATGGGGGTGAAATCATTTCTGTGATGAAGAAATCTTCAAAAAGTTAGGAATGGGCACAAAATAACTTACCCATTTTCAGAAGAGGAGTGCAAACCACAATTTGCGTCAAGCATCGCAAACTAAAGTTTGCACTCCGGAATGAGGAAGTTATTTTGTCCCCATTCCTAAGAGCCTGTTTGAAAAATCTTAAAACGGCTGCAAAAGCGTGAGAGCGGTTCTGATTTCCACAAATTTCATGGCAATAGGTCGGCTATTCGGCATCCTTCATTTGTTGGTTTACACTTTTAATGTAGGGTGGGA
>JAOZRC010000121.1 GCA_029940345.1 Desulfobacterales bacterium | reverse complement strand
TGAACAGATCGAAAAAGTGTTAACTACTTTAGCTGTCTTATGAAGGATGCCAAATTATTTTTATATTTTTTCAGTCAGTTAAGAAATTTGCTGTCTAAATGGCAAAGAACTTACGACTGTCGAGGGATAAATATAGATTTTAAAACTATATTTAACGTGAGATAGACGTAATTATTGTATAATATCAGCTATTTGAGATTATTTTCCATCACATTTGGGGCAGATATTGATCAATAATGAAAACAATTGGTTAGAATTTGTCAGGTCGGATTTATTTTAATCGGAGGCTGGTCACTCTATATGGGATGCATGGCAACATATACTCGGCAAGGTCATAATTTGTGATTTTTGAAATTATGGTTTCAGGTGTCAGGGCGTTTACGCTAAAGGCTGAAACCTAAACACTGAACACTGAAACTTTGACCATGAATTTGAATAAAATAATCACAAAATAAAAATCCCAAATTATGGCCTTTTCATGTATAACAAACTAGTGCATTTGAATCTAAATTACTGATTAGGACTGGTTATGTGGATAAAGAATTCCCCGACATTGGGAAACCACAAGGGATTGCCCAATATAGCAAATTGTAAACTGGACAATCAAGGATGCGACAGGACGAGCAGGGTGCATTCCCATAGTGACAGCCTCCTCATTCTATCCTCGACAGTCATAAGTTGGCATCCTTCATTTACCAGTTAACAATTCAGAGGAGTGCTGAACCGAAGGTTTAGATTTATGCAACCACCTCCGCTAAACCTTCGGTTCTGCACTACTTTGAAAAGTGTAAACTACTTTTAGCGTAAAATGCTGGATGCCCATAAGTTCTTTGCAATTTTCCACCGGGTTTTGCTAAGTCTCTTAAATTATTGGAACTTTTAATTTATTGAAATTTTTATCACTATCAATCATTTCAGTAGGTTATAAAAACTTACGACTGATGAGTTCTATAGGCTTTAAGAAAAAGCTTTTGGGTTCGATGTAGGGTGGTCATCGCCTGCTAACCATTTTGTATTATACACAATTTTACTTGGCGATGTCCCACCGACTCACCCCAAAAGCTTTATCTTAAAAGCTATATCCTTGTGAAATTTATTTTTCTTCGTTATCCAACCGCGCAAGTTCTTTCAGAATATCAAAGGGAGATTCACACATGGACAGTTTTTGAATCTCTTCGGTTTGCTTAGCGCTATGTTCAAATTTCTTTTGAAGCCTTGCCTTGTAGGCCTCCTTGATCGCATTGATCAGTTTTTCAAAATCAAATGGCTTCTCAAGATAATCAAATGCCCCTAGCTTAGTGCATTCCACGGCCGAATTTACGGAACCATGGCCTGTTAGCATGATGATCTCAAGATATTTATGCTTTTCTTTCAATATTTTCAGGAGTCCTGCACCGTCTATACCGGGAAGCTGAAGGTCAAGGATCGCCACATCAAAAAGTTTTTTTTCCGCGGCCGTTATGGCTTCCTCTCCGGTAACCGCCGTGGTGACGTCAAAATTTTTCAGTTCGAGCCGTTTTGAGACCGACTTAAGGAATTTCTCTTCATCATCCACAAAGAGAAGGTTTATCATATTTTTTTCGTTCATGGCACCCTCCATTTTTGAAAATTATGGCGTTTTATATTTCTAATCGCCTTTTGTTTTAATAACCCTTTTGATCTGCAGGAAAGATCGGATTATTCGCTTAAGGTTCGACAAGTTCAGGCACCAGAATTTCAATAGTCCGATTAGACCCTGTCATGCGAACCTCGGCGCCAATTGACGCCGCTATTTTTTTGGTGCTCTCTTCTGGGAACGGTTCGTCGCTGTCGAGGCCGATACCGGAAAAGGCGATGCATACGCTGTCATTTGTTTCCCTGTGAATGGTAATATGAACCTCACCGTCAGGTCCTGTTGATTTAAATGCATAAACAAGCGTTCTGTATATCAGGTTTTGGAGACGAAAAGGGCATGTCCGAATCGTAGAACAGTTTTCAGGCGGTTTTCCCAGACGAAGGCGACAGGCAAAGCTTAAAAATTTTGCAAGCCCTGTCATCAATTCGATAAGCTGAATGAGATCGACGCGTGAAATCGTTTGATCCATGCTGTGGGAAAACCGGTTCATCTGATTGATGGTGCCGAATCCGCGCTGAATCTCTTCAACGATATCATGGCCGCATGACATGATCTTTTCAGGGGCGATCTTTTTGCCCCCGGCCGATAGCTCCATGAGATCGTTCATAAGACCGCTCGTTTCCGAAATGACGGCCAGAATATTTTTCAGCTCATGAGAAATGCTTGCATTGACCTGTCCGTAAAAAGCCAGATCATCATTTTTTTCAATTTCCATCAGACTGTCCATTTTTTCCCTCCCTTATTCCGATTTATAATAACAAACGCTATAAAATCGTTCCCACGCCTTCGCTTTTCGGAATGTTGAACTCCCAAACCAAAATAGTTTACGGCTTCAACCGTTGCAGAAGTTCAAGCAGTTCTTCGATTTGTAGCGGCTTGGAAAGATACTCGGCTCCCTCCGATATCCCGGCTTCAAAGTCTTTCTTGGAACCGTGCCCGGTGAGGAAGACGATTTTTATGTCCGGGTGCGTCTCCTTTAGTTTTCCTTTCAATTCAATCCCCCCGATACCCGGCATTTTGACATCCAGGAGGGCTACGTCGTACCGATTGTTCTGAGCCTTTTGCAGAGCCTCTTCACCGGTGTAGACATAGTCAACGTCAATATTCCGCAAGGCCAGCCTTTTGGCCAGCATCATGGCAAATTTTTGTTCGTCATCCACCAATAGAATTTTCATTTCCATCCTTCTCCTTCTGTATCCGGACCGGCAGGGTGACGATAAATGTTGTCCCTTCGTTTTCCTTGCTTTTAACCGATATACTACCGTTCAGTTTTTTCACCAGTCCGTAAGTAATCGGAAGCCCCAGTCCGGTTCCCTCGCCCCTTGCCTTTGTCGTAAAAAAAGGTTCGAATATTTTATCAAGGTTCTCTTCGGGCATACCGCATCCATTGTCGCTGATTACGATGTTGACGAAATCCGAGCCTTCCCGGGTCGCATGGATATCCAGAGAACAGCCATCATCAATGGCCTGAAAGGCGTTGTTCACCAGG
Organism: Desulfobacterales bacterium; assembly: GCA_029940345.1. Lineage (GTDB taxonomy): Bacteria > Desulfobacterota > Desulfobacteria > Desulfobacterales > JAUCGF01 > JAUCGF01. The sequence continues at coordinate 7,637 of JAOZRC010000121.1, read as the reverse complement.
TTCATCAAAATTTGCTGCAACTTGCCTTGGTCGGTTTCAATGTCGGGAATATCCTCCGGGACATCCACCGATAAGTTAAGATTGCGGTACTGGGCTTCTTTTTGATGAAAAACAAGCACATCGAAAATGGTTTCCTTCAGGTTCACATTCTGAGTTTTGATATCAAACTTCCGTGAAAAGCCGAGCAGTTGGCTGGTGATCCGTCCGCAACGGTCCACCGCTTCCATTATCGAATCAATGTTTTCGATCAACTCCTCATCATTTCGATACTGCTCTTTGATAACAAACAGATCCTTGATATACCCCGCTGTTTGGCTGATCAACGCCAGCGGGTTGTTAATTTCATGGGCGACGCCGGCGGAAAGTTGGCCGATGGCAGCGAGTTGGCAGCTCTGTTCCATCAATGCCATGGTCTCGGCTTTGGCTTTGTCCGCATGATAAAGGCGGTTGACGATATTGGTGCAGGCGATGGTGATCACAATGATGACTGTTAAGATGCAAAAACCGACGAACCATTTGATATTGGCCTGCATTCGCCGCCATACGCCCATCATGCCGTCTTTCTGTTTCACGACGATAAGAACGAACGGCGTATCGGTCGTCTTTGCGGAGATAAAGGCGTAGCCCATGATGATATGACGCTCTTGAGCGTCGGTCGTCATCACCGCCTGAGTCCTTGATGAATATTTCGGCGTCTCCAGAGGCAGTTTCTGATATATGTCGCCGTAAAACTCCGATGGGGTCTGGAGGACTCCGGAACGGTCGATAAGAAACAAATCCGCATACCGTCCGGTTTTGTAAGAAGACAGCGTCTGCATCAGTTTTTTGATTTCCAGCGTTGCACGCAGGATAAACCACGTCCCATCGGACCGAACAGATTTGACAGCGATAATGATATGGGGAACATTCCGATAGCCTTTGAATATGGGGCTTACGTAACTATCTTTCTTTTGGTTGGCGATAAACCATGGCTGACGGCTGTAATCCTTACCCTTAAGCTTGAAGGGGCCGGCATAGGCCAACTGTGTGCCCTTGTGATCAATAACGCTGAGGTCCGTAAGACCGCCGAATCCCAGTTTGAGATTGCTTAAGATTTCCGACAGACGATCGGAAGCCGTCAAATCGTTGTATGGTATTTCGTTCACTGTGAATCGCAACGCATCCAAGCGCTCATCCAGAAAAAATGTCACAACCCGTCGAGTGTTAGAGGTCAATCGCTCCGTGCGGAGAATGAACTCTGAATTCACCGATGTCTGGATGAGTTGGTAGTGAATAATTGTTACGATAAGCAGCGGCAGAAGGGCGGTTGCGCCTAACAAAAAAATTCCCATGGCCCATATCTCGCGATAATCCGTAAAGGTCAAATAGGGGCCTAACTGTTCTTTTTGATCATTGTCCAGTTCGGTCCACGCGAGTTTCAATTTGCTCAAGATTCCGTAACTCATGCCGATTTCTCTCGAATCTCGTTCAATATGGCCAACAGCTTTTCAATATTCAAAGGTTTATGAATAAAGGCATAAGCACCCTGCTTCATGCACTGCTGCCGATCTTTTTCAGAACCATGTCCGGTCAGGATGATGACGGGAATATCGGGACGAATCTTTTTTATCCTTGCCAGAACCTCCGTCCCGTATATGTCCGGCAATTGAAGGTCCAGTACGACGAGGAGAAACATCTCATTTTCGATAATCCGAATACCATCCCCGCCGTTGTAGCAGACTTCACAACGGCAGCCCCTCAGTTCCAGCCGTCGGGCCAACATATCGGCGTAGCGTGTTTCGTCATCAATAATCAACAGATCGGAGTGTTTCATAATTAAACGCTTTTTGACTGCTCTCTATTTAATGTATTATAGATATTTTTACATGATTCAATTCAATTTGTAAACATTTTTTATTTAGACAGCATATTAAATATCAGGCCGCCGTTCGTACTCAACGGGTCTTGTGGCAGCTTCGTTTGCGATTTTGTCTTGAATTGTTCGGCGCAACGTTGTTCCTCATCAATAACCATCAAATCGGATTGTTTCATAATTGAACGCTTTTTTTTGACCGCACTATTATAATACAATATACATGCTTTTATATCATTACATACTATTTGTAAACAATTTTATTAAAAAAGTCGATTAAATATTAAACAGTTGCTAGGATTTACCATATTTTCCGGTAGTATTTGCCTTCGCTTTGTTGTGAACCGTTCGATATCAATATTGACAGATTAAATTGTTTCATAATCGAACATTTTTTTATTGACTGTACTATTTTAATACATTATAAGCTTTTTATTGTATGATATATTCAATTTGTTAACCTTTTTTTAAGGAGGCTTATTAAATGTTAAACAGTCGTGTGCGTTCACCGGGCCTGTTGGTCGTTTCGGTAGTGGTTTTTATCTTGAACTCTCCGGCCCTGGCTTCAGCAACAGAACTGATGGCAACCGGAATCGCCGATAAACCTTGGTGGTTCTGGCCCCCTGTATTGTTCTTGTTTTGTCTTATATTAGGAGTCCTGGCCGTAATGGCCGGAGTAGGCGGCGGCGTCCTTTACGTTCCCCTGGTTAGCGGGTTCTTCCCGTTTCATATTGATTTTGTAAGGGGCGTTGGTCTCATGGTCGCCTTGGCAGGTGCGTTGGCTGCCGGCCCGGGTCTGCTGCGGAGGAACCTTGCCAACTTGCGACTTGCCCTGCCAGTTGCTCTGATTGCATCCACCTTTTCCATTATCGGGGCGATGCTGGGACTCTACCTGTCGAAACTGAATCCCGATATCATCCAAGCCTGTTTGGGAGGCACCATTGTCGGTATTGCCCTGCTGCTCACTTTTTCAAAAAATACGGAAAAACCCATTGTTACCAAACAAGATGCCATCGGAATGGCCTTGGGACTGGGCGGGGTCTACTGGGACGATGGCGCTCGCGAAAGCGTTGAGTGGAAAACCCACCGGACGCTCCCGGGCTTGCTCATGTTTATCATTATCGGCCTCATGGCTGGCATGTTCGGACTGGGAGCGGGATGGGCCAACGTACCGGTGCTCAATCTGGTCATGGGCGTGCCACTGAAGGTGTCCGTGGCAACCAGCAAGTTCCTGTTGTCAATCACCGATACTTCGGCAGCCTGGATTTATATGAACAGAGGATGCGTCATTCCCTTGATCGGCGTCCCTTCCATTGTCGGCCTGATGCTGGGTTCCCTGCTGGGCGTCAAGATTCTTGCCGTGGCCAAACCGAAAATGATTCGATATGTGGTCATTTTTGTTCTGTTCTTCGCCGGACTGAAAGCCATGGACAAGGGGCTGGGCCTTGGTTTTCTCGGATAACGCTACGATAATATTTAGAAGGAATTATATCTTATGAATACGCAAAATACACAAACGCATAAACCTACAAGAGATCAGGTTATATACGCCAACATCCTGGTTATCGGCGTGTGGTTGGGCCTTCTCCTGCTCTTTATCACTTATATGATATATGTCTTTGGAATATTGCCTTCCCATGTCGAGATGTCAATGATTCCCAAGGTCTGGGGGAAAGGAGTCCATGAGTATCTTGAGATCACCCATTCACCTCATGGATGGGGCTGGACATCCCTGCTGTCAAAAGGGGATTTTCTCAACTACATCGGGTTTGCCTTTCTCGGATTGATGACGGTGTTTTGTTTTATGGTGTTGTTAAGGGGATATATCCGCCAAAAGAACTGGATCTATTCGACGATTGCTTTTCTTGAAATCGTCATACTGAGCGTTGCGGCGTCCGGAATTCTGGGCAGCGGCGGTCACTGAGGCTTAAGTGCCTGGACAAAAGTTTTCCGGTATTTTATTTCGATTGATTTTTCCAGAGGCAAATTGCGCCTCTGCCCACCGCATTTTTTCAGGTTGCGGATCAGGGTTGCGTAATCTGAAAGAATGCGTTACAATCCAGCAAATGGCCGAAGTTATGATCAAGCCCCTTAATTTGTCTTGTGCGCGATTCAATTATCGGATGCAAGGCATTGTTTTCAATAAATAACCTTACCTGAAAGGGAATACTCTATTTAAAAGGAAGGTGAACAATGACTAAAAAAAAAATTAACATTCTGTTGGTCGATGATAACGCAAAATTCCTTAAATCTCTGGCGGAACGGGCCAGAATAAAGGGGTTTACTGTTTTCGAAGCATTGAACGGTGAAAGCGCTCTGAAGATTGCCGGGGAGCAGCAGATTCAAGTTGCCGTTGTCGATCACAAAATGGCCGATATCAACGGTCTGGTGGTCATAACGAAACTGAAAGCGATGATTCCGGACATCAAGACGGTGCTTTTGACAGGGCATGGGGGTGAAAAACTGAAGGAGGCCACGGAGGCGTTGAATTCCACTTATTTCGACAAGGGCGATATGGGAAAATTCTGGACTTTCCTATCTGACCTGCCTCTTGGAAACGTCAATATCCTTCTCGTTGACGACAATCAGAAATTTCTTGATACGTTGACGGAAAGGATCAAATTAAAAGGATACGAACCCTATACGGCGTTCAATGGGCGCGAGGCCGTTGAGATCGCCATAAGTACAAAAATCCACTTGGCGGTGGTGGACCATCGTCTGCCGGATATGGAAGGGCTTGTGGTGATCACTAAGTTGAAAGAGATTGATGCGGAAATCCAAACGCTCCTTTTGACCGGCCATGGTGACGAAAAGCTCAAAGAAGTTACGGAAGCGCTCAATTCAGTCTATTTCGACAAAGCGGAAATGGGAAAATTCTGGAGATTCCTGAGAAAGGCGCTCAACTCCCTTGAAACATCTATGGCGGCCGTAGGTATGGCCACAGGAGGTGACCTTGAGGATGCCGTGGATATCGAATCCCACCATTCCAGGGGAAAAAAGAAATAAAAAAAACCAATGTCTGAAAGCATCGTACATGTTCTTGTGGTGGATGACGAGAAAAAATTTTTAAATACAATCACAGAACGCTTAAAACTTCTGGGTTTTGATACGCTCAAAGCTTCAAGCGGAGCTGAGGCGATCAAACTGGCCGGAAACCATCAGATCGGGCTGGCCATTGTGGATTTAAAAATGCCTAAAATGGATGGTCTGGTGACCATTGCCAAGCTGAAAGAGAGCTTGCCTGAACTGAAAACCGTCCTGTTGACCGGATATGGCAATGAAAAAGTCAAACAGGCCACCGAAGCCCTCAACACGGTTTATTTCGAAAAGCAGGAGATGGGCGGCCTATGGGAATGTATTAAAAATATCCGAAGCCAAGGTAACATCGTCGTCATTCATCCTCCCAACGGAGCCAAGCCTTCCGATATGGCTGAGTGGGATAGTAAAAATACGTTCAAGCCGCATCCGATAAAGGTGCTGCCTGATCGAAAACCGGGATATGGCGCAGTGACCCATTCGGAAATCATCCCTCAAACCTGCGCCGTCCCCTCCTCCGGTCGAATCAAAATTATAGGTGAAACACTTTCCATACAAAATTTGAGGAAAAATATTAAAAGGTTTGCCTCACTGGATTGCGCCATGATTCTATATGGTGAAACAGGGGTCGGAAAGGAACTGGCCGCAAGAACCATTCACGCATTAAGCCATAGAAGGAACCAGCGGTTCATGGCAATAAACTGCGGATGTTTCAGCAACGATCTGCTCGTGGAAGAGCTTTTCGGCGCTGAACCAGGGGATATTCCCAATAAAACACAACCCCACAGCGGGTTTTTGGGAACTGATTCAGGAGGCACTATTTTGCTGGACCAGATAGAAGATTTAACCCCCAAGATGCAGCTTTCGATGCTGAAGATCATTGATCACAACAGGGGCTTTCAGCTTGAAAAACCCCATATCGACCCTTATGGATTGCGGATTCTCGCCTCCGGCCGCAACGACCTGGGCAAGTTGGTGCAGGAAGGCAAGTTTAGAGAAGAGTTATATTTTCGGTTGAATGTTGTTGAACTGCAAATTCCTCCACTGAGAGAACGCAGGGATGACATTCCACCGCTTTGCAGTTATTTTCTCCACCGCTTCGCCCGTGAATTTGACAAAACGGTGATGTCTATTTCAGACGAATTCATGGCCCTGTTTGCGGCATACGATTTTCCGGGCAATGTCCGCGAACTTGAACACGTCATTGAACGCGCCGTCATTCTTGCCGAGGGCCAAACGCTGAAACCCTGCCATCTTCCCGAACGTTTTCAAAATACATCCCATTCAATGTTACAAAAGAAGAAAAAAATTGTCACCCTTGCCGAGAAGGAAATGCAGTACATTTTTGAGGTACTCGAAGCTGCCGGGGGCAACAAATCCAAAACCGCCAAACTCCTTGGCATCAGTCGTGCAGCTTTATGGCGTAAGCTGAAACAGTTCCATGAGGAAGGATGATGATCTAAACATGCTGATTCAAGACGCCTCTGCGTGCAATCAGCCTGTTTTTTTCAAACGTAAAATTCAGTATTTCTAATAAATTCAAATAGTATTATGTCGAACTCACGTATAAAATAGGATAAAAAGAGTTAAAAAGAATAGCAAGGGTGGAAGATATTTGTGACCGATGTATTTTCAAAGCGCCTTAGCTTCCAAGATGTTGTGAAATGTTATCGCAAGGAGTATCGGGTCGAGCGCATATTCAGTCGCTTGAAAAGCCGAATGAATAATGACCCCTTATTCGTGCAGAGAGATGATCAGGTAAAAGGCAAAACCCATTTTTTAACACTGGGGCAAGAGTGCAGATACTGATAGAATATGTGGTACGGCGCTCTTTGCAAAAAGATAAGACTAAACTGAAAGGTCAGCATCTTAAAAATCCTAAAAAAATGACAGATACACCTACCGGTGAGAAAATTTTAAGCGCCTTTTCTGACATCTGCCTGACGTTTATCAAATTGTCTGGTGCCAGTTTACGAGTTCTGACACCTTTGACTGACTTACAGCAGGAAATTTTGAAAAAATTAGGGCTGGATTGTGCCATATATCACTGTACAGGACATTTTTTAAATACTCTGGAGATAAATATATGAATTCAAACATAAATATCTTGACATAAACAGCGCTTTATGTTTCTCGTTCATGAAGTTATGCAACTTTTAGCCATAAAGGGGGTAAACTCTATGAACCAGATCTCAAAGCTAAGTAAAATTTTGAATTCGCGTCTTGGGTGGAACAAAGCCAGGGCCGACTTACTGTCTTTTTTCATAATAGCGTTGCTTAAGATTCGAACCGTAAACCTGAAAAAAATTGCTGTGGCAATGCCGGGTAGAGCCTGGACAGAGTCTGAATATAAACGCTTGCAACGCTTTTTCGCAGGTTTTGATTTTTCCATGGACAGTATTGCCACACTCATCGTTCGGTTTCTTCCGATTAGTGATGAAATGTGGGATTTGTCCTTGGATCGTACAAATTGGAAATTGGGAAAGCTGAATATCAATCCCCAGGTTTTAGGCATTGTACATCCAGGTGTGGCTTTTCCAATTTTATGGACAACGTTTTCCAAACGTGGCAACTCGAGTATGGATGAACGCATTGAATTGATGATGCGTTTTATTAAAATTTTCAGTGTCGACAAAATAAGATGTCTATTCGGTGATCGTGAGTTCATCGGTGGCTGATGGTCAGCCTTTTTATCAGAATAGGGCATATGCTATATCATGCGCATCAAAGAAAACTTTATGATTACCAA
>JAOZRC010000120.1 GCA_029940345.1 Desulfobacterales bacterium | reverse complement strand
AGAACCGTTCTCACGCTTTTGCAGCCGATTTAAGACTTTTCAAACAGGCTCTTAGATAATCAAAAAATGGAAATCCCAAATTATGGCCTTTGCAAGTATACATCAGACGTTGGCTACACCCTTTTTTCATACCATTCGGTGGTTTCCAACACCTTGAAACCTAATCCTTTATATAGCGCAAGGCCCGCCCGGTTGTTAGCATCAACGGTCAATTCAACGATATCACAACCTTTGTCCGCAAGGTCTGACAGGCTTGCAAGCAACGTTTGCTTGCCAATGCCCCGGATGCGATAATCCGGATGAACACCCATCATCTGAATGTTCGCTTTATTCTCCGGGTCAATCTTTTTTACGGTATGGTTCACGCGTGTCCAGCAATAGGCGACCGGCAGATCTTTCCAAAAGGTCATTTGTATATCCTGATGGCCGCACCCTTTGAGGTTAAGGCGATATATTATTTCATTTACTGTATTGGGATTAAAGCCCCATGACCCGGCAAAGCAGCGATTTTGAAGCATTGTCAGTGTTTTTTCTTCACCCTGTCGCATCGGCCGGATAACATATTCAGCGGACTTGACAATCGGTAAGGAGTTCTTGTAGATATTTGCTTGAAGCTCGAAAAAATTACGAATATATTGAAAATTCATAGACGTTAGTCGCTTTTTGGCGACCGCATTGCTTTCTGAAATATTTGCTTGTACAACATTAACACCGGATTGAGCGGCGCGTTTTAAGGCGCAATCTGACAGCACTGTTCCAATGCCCTGGCGACGGTGCGACGGTAGAACTTGACAATTTAACAAGGCCCGACCGATTCCCGGCTCTGCAAAGACACTGATAAACCCGCAAATATTTCCATCGCTTTCGGCAACAAACAGGTCTTTTGTCGGACTAGAGCCTGGGTGACCGATATATTCAAGTAATTGCCATTTGGAAACGCTATCACCTGAATCTGATCGCGTTTCAGTTTGGTCTGCCAGCTTTAAAAGATAATTCAGGTCTTCTGAACGATAATTTCTGATCATCATTATTTTAGCTTTAGGAATTTCTATATGAAGGATGATAAATGAATTCAGTAACACCAACCACAAAATCGGCCAGTCTCGCATGGCCCCAACTGATTCCGGGCACATTGGTAAAACGATATAAACGCTTTATGGCGGATATTCGCCTGAAAAATGGGGAGTTGGTGGTCGCTCATTGCCCCAACTCGGGCAGAATGACATCCTGTTGCGAACCGGGGCGAAATGTTTATTTGTCATATCATGATAATCCGCGGCGCAAATTAAAGTACACTTGGGAACTGATTGAGATGCCAACCTCATTGGTGGGCGTTAATACGCTGGTTCCCAACCGTCTGGCAGCCCTGTCAATCGAAACAGGTCGGGTGGAATCGTTGCGCGGCTATGATCGTGTAAAGAAAGAAGTGAACGTCGGCAATCACACCCGCCTGGATATGGTGTTGCAAAAAGATGGCCGTGATCAATGTTATATTGAGATTAAAAACTGCACTTTGGTCGACAATGGCATCGCTCAATTCCCGGATGCGGTCACTGCCAGAGGCTTAAAACATCTCGAAACATTGCGCCAATTGACAAAAGAGGGCTACCACTGTGTTATCTTTTATTTGATTCAAAGAACAGATGCAACCCTTTTTAAACCCGCTGATTCCATAGACCCGGCATACGGTAAGGCACTTCGCCGGGCGGCGGCCGACGGCGTCGAAATTTTGATCTATGACGTTCATATCAATTTGCAAACAATCATGCTAAATCAGAAAATTCCATATCTTCTATAGCTTTTCAGGGCATCCTTCATTTGCCAGTTAACAATTAGGTAGTCATAAAAAAGTATCTTATTTAAATTCAATGGTAAATATGGAGTGCGAAAGTTAAGTGGGCGGAGCGGAACGGTCTTTCGCAAATCAACTTTGCGAAAGACCGCTATGCTTAATTTTCACGCTCCAGAGCCGCATTTAGCCATAATTTTTGAATAGGATACATAAAAAAGGCGAACCACGAATAAACGCTAATGAACTCTGATAAAAATCAATCATTCGTGTTTATTCGTGTTCATTAGTGGTTCTTTAAGGGCCGCACTCCTTTAAAAGTGTAAACTACTTTTAGATTAATATGAAGGATGCCCTTTTCAGATTCGTTTTTTTTAAGTTGTTTATCTTCAATATCTATCTATTCGAAATAAAATCAAATTTCCAACTATCTAATCTATTAACATGTTCGAAATAACGGCTTTATTCTTGACAAAAGCTATTAAATCAATATTTTCGTTATAAAAAAATGTTTTAACATCCAGTTTTGATAAAAATAGACGATCATTACTGTATTTGGGAAACATCCGTTATAGGGAGATCGGAAATGCCTGAACAGCCGGATTTCATTTTAAAAGACACTGAAGACCTAGTGAATAAAGTAAAAAAAGTGCTCCTCAAAGATAGAGAAGGCGCCTCATCGGAAAAAAAAAATAATGGGACTTGTAAGGAAGGAACACAACTTCCTGAAATATCATTTGCCACCTTTATCATTTCATTGAATGCTTCAGCATTGGTCAACATGGGCATGATGAACGACCCGGGGACGAATACGAAGTCTGTCAATTTACCCCTCGCTAAACAGACAATTGATACGCTATCCATGTTGGAAAGCAAAACAGGCGGGAATTTAACGCCCGAAGAAAAACAGTTGATCACGAACATCCTTTATGAACTGAAGATTAACTATGTGAAAAAGACAACGTGTTGATTGGTTATAAAAAAACTGAAACTGAAATACGATACAAAAAGTGATTCAGTCAATATCCTTGCGCCCGCCAAGATAAACCTTTTTTTACACGTTACGGGAAAAAGGCCGGACGGATATCATGATCTGTTTTCTTTAATGTGCTGTGTAAGTTTATATGACTCTGTCACACTTAATTTCGATGTTGCGAATATTTCTGTTGTCTGTTCGCATCCCCAGGTTCCTGGAGATGAAACAAACCTGGCATGGCGTGCAGCGCATCTGTTTTTGCGTCAACTGCAAATAGATGCGGGCGTTGAAATTATCTTAGATAAAAAAATACCGGTAGCTGCCGGTCTGGGTGGTGGAAGCAGTGATGCAGCGGCTGTTTTGCTGGGTTTAAACCATTATCATAAGAATCCGTTTTCCGAAGATGAGTTGAGCGCATTGGGGCTGACCCTGGGTGCCGATGTTCCTTTTTTTATTTTTAGAAAACCTGCTATTGCGGAAGGAGTGGGTGAAAAATTAAAACAATTTCAACAGATTAAACCATTACCGGTTCTGTTGGTGTATCCCCAAATTTATGTTTCAACAGCTTCAGTGTACGATAATCTTAATTTGGGATTGACAAAATGTAAACAAAGGCTTAAAAAGCTCTTTTTTGATAATGAACATTCTTTTGACATGATTGAATGTTTATGCAATGATCTTGAAACGGTTACAATGCATCGGCACTCGGAAGTTCGGAAGGCCCAAAAAGCGCTGATTCATCATGGGGCAAGCGGTGCATTGATGTCGGGCAGCGGTCCGACTGTTTTTGGATTGTTTACAGACAACGTCAAAGCCGATCATGTCAAAAAAGAACTTTTAAAAAATAGTTCATGGCAGGTGTTTCATGTCGCTATGCTGGTTTAGCGGTACTTAAACAATACCGTTTGGCGTGAATATAACATGTTACGCTGACTATTTGAAATATGCATTTTGGAATTTATTGATATGGTGGGGCGTCGTCAAGTGGTAAGACACAGGCTTTTGGTGCCTGCACTCGGAGGTTCGAATCCTCCCGCCCCAGCCAAAATCAAATCGGAAATATTGAGGCGTTCACGTTAACGCCTTGATTTTATTTGATCCTGTGCTTTGCGTGGGAACCCTTTTCTGATCATGCGATAGACTTTCCCTATCATTATCAGGGAATGACGGCAGATTGGGAGAGAATGTACAGAGGCCTTAATTGTTGATGAATGATATTGCGGTTTTTTCAGGAAACTCAAATCCTGCGCTGGCAAAAAAGATCTGTGAATACCTGCAAATCCCCTTAGGGGGAGCTAAGATAACCTCTTTTAGTGATGGTGAAATTCAGATAGAAATTCACGATAATGTAAGACTAAGAGATGTCTTCGTATTGCAATCAACCTGTTGTCCTGTGAATGATAACCTGATAGAATTGTTGTTGATGATTGATGCCTTTAAGCGATCATCCGCTAGCCGTATCACCGCCGTTATCCCGTATTACGGATATTCCCGCCAAGATAAAAAGGTTGCGCCGCGTGTTCCCATCAGCGCTAAAGTTGTCGCCAATCTGCTGACTGTTTCCGGTGCCAACCGGGTGATCACAATGGATCTTCATGCGGGTCAAATCCAAGGCTTTTTTGATATCCCGGTTGATAATCTTTTTGCCGCTCCGGTTATTCTGGATTACATTAGAAAGAATTTCGTTTCCCAAAATTTGACTATTATTTCACCGGACGCCGGTGGTGTTGAGAGGGCGAGGGCATTTGCCAAACGCTTAAACGCCGATCTTGCAATTGTGGATAAGCGTCGTTTGAAACCTAACGAAGCCAAGGCGATGGCGGTTATCGGAGATGTCCGCAATAAAGTGGCAATTATTCTTGATGATATGGCCGATACAGCCGGCACACTGACCCAGGCTGTATCCGTTCTGATAAAAGAAGGCGCCCAGGAAGTACATGCCTATTGTTCCCATCCGGTTTTATCGGGCCCTGCCATACGCCGTATTAAAGAGTCACATTTAAAAAGCCTGATTGTCACTGATACAATTCCGCTAAATCAAGAAGCCGCCGCCATTGATAAAATAAAAGTGTTAACCATTGCAGAACTTGTGGGAGAAGCGATTCTACGCAGCCACAAAGGAGACTCGATCACATCATTATTCGTATAACCTATACCCAATTAAACCGATAAAATATTATATGGGAATAAAGGAAGTATATATTAAGGAGGACTCATTTTGGAGTTACTTGAATTAAATGCGCTTGTAAGGAAAACCACAGGGAACAGCCCTGCGCGCGCCCTTCGTCGCGAAGGTCGTTTTCCGGCGGTCTTCTACGGCCCCCAAACCGATTCTTTGATGCTATCTGTAAATATCAAAGAATTTGAACAAACGCTTAAAGAGGGTAAAAGCGGCCAAGTGTTAGTAAATCTGGTTATTCAAAACGGTGAACGCATTACACAACCTGCCATGCTTAAAGAACTGCAAACGAAACCGCTTTCGGGAGACTATTTGCACGCTGATTTTTACCAAATTTCCATGGATCGAAAAATCAAGGTCATGGTACCTGTAATCGTACGAGGTAAAGCCAAGGGAATCGAATTAGGCGGTCTGCTGCAGCTTATACGTAGGCAATTGGAAATTTCCTGTTTACCCCATTTGGTACCGGAATCGATTGATGTCGATATTACCGACCTTGATATCGGGGATTCATTGCATGTTAATGAGATACAAACTGAAGATGATATCGAAATTTTAGCCGATATGAATTTTACCGTATTAACCGTTACCGCACCGACGAAGGAAGAAGAAGAGGTTGAAGTTGAAGAAGAGTTAGAAGAAGGCGAGGAAGAGGCGGAAGAAGAAACGAGTGAAGCATCGGAGTAGAACGGTGACCACTCCGGCACTTTATACAATATTTTATGCTAAATAAGGGGCTATATCTGATTGCAGGCTTGGGAAATCCCGGGCGGAATTACCAAAATACACGGCATAACACCGGATTTATGGTGGTTGACCAACTATCCGAGGATGGTGGTATCCCTGTCAGGCAGAAAAAATTTAACAGCCTTTGGGGACGCGGGAAGATCGCAGGCGTATCTTGCATTCTGATGAAGCCGATGGCTTATATGAATCGAAGCGGGCCCCCGGTGCAGCAGTTGTCAAACTATTTTAAAATTAAAAGTGAGAAAATATTGGTCATTCATGATGATATTGATCTTGCTTTGGGAAGAGTTAAAATTAAAGAGAAAGGGGGCGATGGCGGACATAAAGGTATAAATTCTATCATTCATTCCCTGGGAAGGGGCGATTTTTTACGTCTTCGCATCGGTATTGGCCGGGGTGACGAACCTGCTGCAAGGCAATCAGATGTCATGCAACCGGATGTTATCAAGCACGTTTTAGGCCGGTTCAGGCCGGATGAAAAAGAGATTCTTGACCGGATTATTCAAACCTCCGGGGAAGGGATTGAGTCTGTCCTTTGTGATGGGGTGAAAAAAGCGATGAACAAGTTTAATGTAAAAAATTTAGTCATTAATTAAAAATGGAGGGTTAAATGAAAGAGTATCTTTTAAGTAATTTAGAAGTTTTATGTACAATTGCCGGGCTGATTGGCGTCGCCTTTGCTGCCATCATGGCCGTAGCTGTAAAAGCCGCACCGTCTGGCGATGAAAAAATGAATGCCATTGCCGAAGCAATCAAAGAAGGCGCACTTGCCTATCTGAATCGACAATTGAAAAGCATGGCTATCGCCGGTGCCGTGGTGGTTGTCATTATCTGGCTCGCGCAAGGAAGCGCTTCCGCAATCGGTTTTCTGATTGGTGCTATCGCATCTTACATAGCCGGTTATATTGGTATGCGCGTTTCTGTTATCGCTAACGTCAGAACTGCGGAAGCTGCCAAAGATGGAATGGCCGCAGGCCTTTCCATGGCTTTCCGAGGCGGGTCTGTCACTGGCATGATGGTGGCCGGACTGGCGCTCACCGCTGTGGCAGGAACATACACTGTCATACACTCTATGGGCCTGGATGAAGCCACTATCGCTATCACACTGGTGGCGCTCGGTTTTGGCGGCAGCCTGGTTTCCATTTTTGCCCGTTTGGGCGGCGGCATTTTCACCAAAGGCGCTGATGTGGGCGCTGACCTGGTAGGTAAAGTCGAAGCCGGCATTCCTGAAGATGATCCGCGTAACCCGGCGACCATCGCTGATAATGTGGGTGACAATGTGGGTGACTGCGCTGGAATGGCCGCTGATCTTTTTGAGACTTACGCCGTAACAACCGTGGCTGCGATGGTGCTTGCTCATTTGATATTTCCTGGAAATCAGTCAGCCATGGTGCTTCCGCTGGTTTTAGGCGCTGTTTCCATTATTGCTTCAATTATTGCAACGTTCTTTGTTCGTTTGGGACGTAGCGAGTATATTATGGGTGCGCTCTATAAAGGTATGTTTGGGGCTGCCATCATTGCCGCCGTTGGCTTTTACTTTGTCATCAACAAATACTTGGGTGAATTGCAGGGAATTGATAACCAGAAGCTTTTTTACGCAACCCTTGTGGGACTCATTTTAACGGTTGTTATTGTTATAATCACCGAATTCTACACTGGTATTTACGGCCCCGTTAAAGAGATTGCGGAGGCATCTGTAACGGGTCATGGCACAAATATTATCGCCGGTTTGGCGATTAGCATGCAGTCTGCCGCGCTTCCCGTGATTACAATCTGTATTGCAATCGGTGTGTCTTTTTCCTTTGCCGGACTATACGGTATCGCTATGGCAGCCGTCGCTATGCTGTCGATGACAGGTATGGTTATTGCGATTGACGCTTACGGCCCCATTACTGATAATGCGGGTGGTATTGCCGAAATGGCCGATATGGATGAAAGCGTACGTGCTGTGACTGATCCGCTGGATGCCGTTGGTAATACCACCAAAGCGGTTACCAAAGGGTATGCCATCGGTTCGGCCGCATTGGCTGCGCTGGTACTTTTTGCCGCTTATACACAAGAGTTTGCAGCAGCCGGAAAACAATTGACCTTTGATTTGAGCAATGTTGATGTCATTATCGGACTGTTCCTCGGTGGTCTTTTACCGTTCCTGTTCGGCTCCATGGCGATGAAAGCTGTTGGACGCGCCGGTGGTGCCGTTGTTGTTGAAGTCAGACGACAGTTCCGTGAAATTCCGGGAATTATGGAAGGCACCGCCAAACCGGATTACGCTGCTTGTGTGGACATCGTTACAAAGTTCGCGTTGAGCGAAATGATGGTTCCGGCACTGCTGCCGGTTATTGTGCCTGTCATTATCGGTTTCACTTTAGGACCGGTTGCGCTTGGCGGTGTTTTAATCGGAAGTATCATCACCGGTTTGTTCTTAGCCATTTCTATGACTACTGGCGGAGCAGCTTGGGACAACGCTAAAAAATATATTGAAGACGGTAATCTGGGCGGCAAGGGCAGCGATGCCCATGCAGCGGCTGTAACTGGCGACACCGTAGGCGACCCCTACAAAGATACTGCCGGTCCCGCAATCAACCCGATGATCAAAATTCTGAATGTGGTTGCTTTATTGTTAGTACCGTTTTTACTGTAAACTTGTAATGCCTGATTGTTCAAAGGGCGTCGCTGCAAAATTGTGTATTGTCAGCGATGTCCTTTCAATTTGGCTTTTTCCTGGAGGAAAACGCAAACTGAAGTTTACACTCCTTTGATTTGAAAAAGCTGAATTGGATTCGTATAAACACCTGATAGTTGCAATCTTTAATCTTTAAATCTTTCCGTAAAATAAAAGGATTGGCTGAAAAACAGCCAGTCCTTTTTTTATTGATTGCAGATCAAATTTATGGTATTGAATACATACTTGAGTTTTCGGATTTTTTCACTTGACAAAATAGATCAATATATTCAGTGTCTTAAAAATTTATATTTCCTTCCAAGCCATGCTTGTGTAGGCTAAATCCAAAAAACACGGTTTACCCGATAATACAATAACATATTGATATATAATAATAATTAATTTAATTTAATTTAATTTAATTTATCGGATTGTCCAATATGCAAAATAGTACGAATTGGTTGTCAAGAACTATTTTCCGAAAACTCAAGTATATAAACTTCAAGCAAACGTCATAAAGCAACATCAATTGATATTGCTTGTTTAACCCATTTTAGGGATACTAATAATGAATAAAAAACCTGCCAATGCAGAGGCCCGACCGGTAAAACAAAAACAAGTGAAAACCTTTAAAGTCGGTGACCTTGCCGTATATCCGGCGCATGGTGTCGGCCGCATTACAGCCATTGAAGCCCGGGTTGTCAGCGGAGAGTCGCATGATTTTTATATTATGGAAATACTTGAAAATTCAATGAAAATTATGATTCCGGTATGGAACGTTGAACAGGTGTGTTTGCGTGATGTGATTGATGCCGAAGAAGTCCCCAAAGTGTACGAAATCATGAAAGATCGCAAGCTGGGAGTCAACGAGGGGCAAACCTGGAACCGACGCTACCGCGAATATATGGAAAAATTGAAAACCGGTTCGCTCTATGATGTAGCGATTGTGTACAGGGACCTTTCGGTATTAAAGTTTACCAAAGATCTCTCTTTTGGAGAGCGTAAACTGTTTGATACAGCTCAGATTCTTTTAGTAAAAGAACTGTCAACGGCTATAAATGAGGATGAGGCCACCGTACTTTCTGAAATCGAATCTTTATTCATTGAAGAGGATATTCCTGATTAATAAGTGATGCCGGGTATCCTTCATTTACCAGTTAGGAATGTGGATAAAATAAATTTCCCATTTTCAGAAGAGGAGTGCAAACCACAGTTTGCGCCACAGGATCGCAAACTGAAGTTTGCACTCTGGAATGGAGAGTTATGCCATTTGCGAAAATTGGCTACCCACATAAGGCGGGACAGATCATACAACCTACTGAAGCCGGTATGCGTTTGGATGCTTTTATCGCTAATCATTTTTCCGGCTGTAGTCGCTCCCAAGCTAGCAAGTCTGTTCGCCAAGGCATGATCAGGGTGAACGGGCGAATCCTAAAACCTGCTTATCGAGTTTCTGCTGGCGAAATCATTCATGGCACTGTTCTTCCGGTCAAACAAATCAGGATCGAACCGGAAGCGGTGGTGATTCATCCACTTTACGAAGACCGCGATATTATTGTTATTAACAAACAACCTGGGTTAGTGGTTCATCCGGCCCCGGGACATTATAGCGGCACGCTTGTAAACGGACTATTATGCCGCTACCCCGAAATTAAGAGCATTGGTGATGAATTGCGTCCCGGTATTGTACACCGTCTTGATAAAGACACATCGGGAGTGATTGTTGTGGCTCGAAATGATGCAGCACTCAAATCGCTCGCCGGACAGTTTAAAAATCGCCAAATTAAAAAAGATTACCTTGCGCTTGTTTACGGGGAATCGCAAATCGAGTCAGGTGTTGTTAAGCTGCCGATTGGCCGTCATCCGTCGGATCGCAAAAAAATGTCAACGCGAAGTAAGCGCCCCCGATCGGCGGAAACACGCTGGCAGGTGGTTGAAAGATTCCAAGGCGTATCACTCCTACGGCTTGATTTAAAAACCGGTCGTACACACCAAGCGCGCGTCCACTGCGCTACGATCCAACATCCTATCATTGGTGATGCTATTTATGGAAAATCGAAATTCAAGGTAAGATTTTTGAAAGGCAGTTGCCTAAACGATGTTTTAAAAAACCTTTTGCGTACAACATCCAGGCAAATGCTGCATGCCCGCCGGATATGTTTTACTCATCCTAAAACAACCCGATCTGTTACATTTGAAGCTCCCCTGCCTGATGATATGCGACACTGGCTAACTGTGCTGAGAGAGAATGCCAAAAGCGGCTAAAACGACTTTTGGAAAGTATTGAAAATAACTCTGATAGGGCATCCTTCATTTTTCCCCGAAAGTGGTTTACACTTTACGGCTACCAACATAAGCTGGGACACTAAATGTAGTCGTAGGTTGGGTTGAG